>DASYCF010000611.1:0-1727 GCA_036500365.1 Byssovorax sp. | reverse complement strand
CGCGACGCGACGAGCGGCACCGCGACCAGCACGAACAGGAGGGCGACCCACTTCACGCGGGACAGCCATGGCAAGGAACGTGCTCGACCCGATGCGTGCCCAAAGTCATCCACGTGGTCCGCAAGTTCGAGCCCGAGGCCTGGGGCGGCGTCGAGACCCACCTCGTCGAGGTCATCCCCGCGCTCGCCGAGCTCGGCTGGCGCTCGGAGGTGCACGCGCCGCGCGAGCGAGCGACCGACGGTGCCCCGCTCGAGGCGGTCGGCGCCACGTTCCGCACCTTCCGCGCGCGCTACCCGTACCTCGGCCTCGACGCCGAGCGGCGCGCCGCGCTCGTCGCGTGCGGCGGCAACCTGGTCTCCGTCGAGGAGCTCGCGCGGCTCGTCCTCGCCGAGCGCGCCGACGTGCTGCACGCGCACACGCTCGGCCGGCTCGGCGGCGTCGTCCGCCTCGCGTCGAAGCTCACCGGCGTCCCGTACGCGGTCACGCTGCACGGCCCCGTGCGCGCGAACGCCGACGCCGTCGCGCAGGCGAGCGAGGAGCGCACGAAGCACCTCGTCGACGTCGGCCAGGCGTTCGGCTGGATGGTCGGCGCGCGCCGCGTCGTCGAGGACGCCGACCTCGTGTTCGCGCTCCACGAGGGCGAGCGCGCCGCGTGGGCGAAGGCGAGGGCAGGGCGTCACCTCGAGCGCGCGATCCACGGCGTGTCCGCGAGCCGCGCGACCGACGAGGCGCGCAGGGCCGCCCGCGCTCGCATCCCGGGGCTCGGCGACGCGCGGCTCGTGCTGGTGCTCGGACGCATGGAGCCCGCGAAGGGCCAGGACCTCGCGCTCGACGCGTTCACGGCCCTCGGCGAGACCGACGCGCACGTCGCGTTCATCGGCGCCGCCGCGAGCCCGGCGTTCGCCGCCGACCTCACCGCGCGCGCGGCGTCGAACCCGCGCGTCCACGTGCTGCCCGGCGTCGCGCCGGCGGAGGCGCGCGCGCTCCTCGGCGCGGCCGATCTCGTGGTCATCCCGTCGCGCGCCGAGCCCTTCGGCATCGTCTTGCTCGAGGCGTGGGCCGAGGGCGCGCGCGTCCTCCACGCCGACGTCGACGGCCTCGCGTCGATCGCCCGCGAGCTCGGCGCGACCGCGTCCGCCGTCGCGCCGAACGACGTCGCGGCCCTCGCGCGGGCCATGCGCGCCGCGCTCGACGACCCGGCGCCGCTCGCGCGCGAAGGCGCCCGCCTCCGCGCCGAGGTCGCGAAGAAGTTCTCGTGGTCCAGCGTCGCGGCCGGCCTCGCGGATCGCTACGCCCAGGTCTCGGTCTCTCGACGAAGGAGCGCGTCATGACGCTGTTCCTCCTGCGCGACGACGACGCCAACGCGACGACCGATCCGGCGCGCCTCGCGCGTGTGTATGCGCCGCTGCTCGACGCGGGGCTCCCGCTCGCGCTCTCGGTCATCCCCGAGGTCGCGCTCGACACGAAGGCGCCGGACCTCTCGCGCGAGGCGTTCATCGATGCGTCGGTCGCGCCGTCGCCCGACGCGATCGCGCTGACCGCGGCCTCGCCGCTCGCGCGCTTCGTCGCACGGAGCGGCGGCGCGCTCGACGTCCTCCAGCACGGCACGACGCACGCGCGCGCCCGCGGCAACACCGAGTACGGCGCGCTCACCGAGGCCGAGGCGACGGCTCGCCTCGCGCGCGGCAAGGCGACGCTCACGCAGGCGTTCGGCGCCGCGCCCGTCG
>DASYCF010000610.1:0-2578 GCA_036500365.1 Byssovorax sp. | reverse complement strand
CAAGATCACCGCGCCGAGCCCGCCGCCGCCCGGCCTCGCGATCACGCAAGACGACAAGCCCGTCGGGTCGGTGCTGTGGGGAACGGCGGTGCCCGTCGATCCGGGCCGTCACACGATCGTCGCGAGCGCGGCCGGCAAGCTCGACTACCAGACCGTCGCGACGCTCGACAGGCCCGGCGCGACGGTCTCGATCGACGTGCCCGCCCTCGCCGACGCGCCCGCCGCGGCCGTCGTCCCCGCGGGGGCGAGCCCTGTGGCGAGCGTGAAGGGCGACGCGCCGGCGGCGAGCCGGTCGCCGTGGATGAAGCCGCTCGGGATCACGCTCTCGGCCGTCGGCGTCGTCGGCCTCGGCGTCGGCACCGCCCTCGGCCTCGTCGCGAAGTCGCACTACGACGGCGCGACGTCGAACGCGTCGTGCTCGAGCGGCGGGAGCTGCACGTCGGCGGGCCTCTCGACGCGCGACGGCGCGCGCTCGCTCGGCACGGTCGCGACGGTCGTGTTCATCTCCGGCGCCGTGATCGGGGCGAGCGGCGCCGTGCTCTGGATCGCCGCGCCGAGCGCGAAGAAGAGCGACTCCGCGAGCGCGCTCGGCGTCGGCGTGGGCCCGGGCTCGATCACGGCGCGCGCCTCGTTCTGACGCGCGTACAGCACGTGACGGGCGCGCGCGCGTGGTATTCGAACCGCCGTGAGCCCCCCGAAGTCGAAGAAGCCCGACCTGAAGCGCCAGCGCGAAGAGGCCGTCGCCGCCGTCCGCCCGAAGGAGCTGCCCCCCGACCCGCTGTCGCCGCAGGGGCTGAAGAAGCTCGGCATCCGCCTCGGCATCCCGCTCGCCGCCGCGTGGATCGCGGTGCTCTTCGCGACGAACGTCCTGTGGCCGAAGATCGCGCTCGGCGTGCTGACGCTCGCGCTCGGCGGCCTCGTCGTGTGGGTGCTGCGCTTCGCGAACAAGTCGCGCGAGGTCGCCAAGCTCGTCAAGGAGGCCGAGACTCCCGAGGCGCGCAAGGAGGCGATCGAGAAGCTCGAGGGCGCCGCCGACAAGGGCGAGAGCGCCGCGATCTTCGCGAAGGCGCAGCTCGAGATGCAAGAGGACCCGCGCAAGGCGCTCAAGACCCTCGAGCGCATCAACCTGAGCAAGGTGCTCGCGACCACCGCCGACGAGGCGCGCGGCCAGCGCGCGATGATCCACCTGATCCTCGGCGAGACCGACAGCGCGCGCTCGCTCGCCGATCACGTCGATCTCGCGCGCAACAAGGAGCCGAAGACGCAGGCGATGCTCGCCGCGATCGTCGGCGAGGCGTTCGCGCGCACCGGCGCCGCAAAGAAGGCGATCGAGATGCTCGGCACCTTCGACCCCGACGACGCCGCGTTCGCCGAGCTCAAGCCGCAGCTCCTCCGCGCGCGCGCCTTCGCCTACGCGTGGGCCAACGACACGAAGCAGATGAAGGCGACGCTGCGCAAGCTGTCCGCCATGAACCCGCAGTACCTCTCGGGGTTCATCACGAGCAAGAAGCACCCCGGCGGGGTCCCGCCGAAGGGCGTGCACCCGCTCCTCGAGAAGGAGGCCTTCGACATCATCTCGAAGTCGGGCGCCGTGCAGCGCAAGATGGAGTTCCGCCGCAGCTGAGGCGGTCTTCGCGGCGCGCACCCAGCGGCGCCGCTCGGGCTCGCCGCGGCAGGTGCGGCGCGCGCTCGCGACCGCTCTTCTGCGCTCTTTGCAAGAGCGTGGGCGAGCCGCGAGGCGCGCTCCGAGATGACGATCGACCTCGACGCGCGATCGAGCTTCACGCCTCGAGGTCGGCGAAGAACTTCGCGAGGTGGTCGCGCGTCGCGTCGAGCGCCTGCGGGACGACGCGCGCGTCCGCGAGGACGGGCATGAAGTTCGTGTCGCCCGACCAGCGCGGGACGACGTGCACGTGGAGGTGCGCCGCGACGCCCGCGCCCGCGACGGCGCCCTGGTTCACGCCGACGTTGAGGCCCTCGGCCTTGAGCGCGCGCGTGAGCCGCGACGACGAGGCGCGCACGAGCCGGAACAGCGCGTCGGCGTCGTCGGCCTCGAGCTCCTCGAGCGTGGCCACGTGGGCGTGCGGGACGACGAGCAGATGTCCCGCAGCGAAGGGGAAGCGGTTCAGCACGACCGACGCGCGCGCCCCCACGGCGACGACGTGGCGCGTCGCGCGCTCGGTCGCCGACGCCGCCGGGAAGCCGCAGAAGATGCAACCGTTCGATTGCTCTTTCGGGCCGAGGATGTAGTCGATGCGCCACGGCGCCCAGAGCGGGTTGCCCATCGAGCGCGGACGCTAGCACAGCGGCCGGGCCGTGGTTTGCGGCGGGCGCCGGCGCGCGTACGGTGCGCGCCGTGATCGACGACGCGCGCGCGCCCGACCTCGACGCGGGCGATCGCGTGCTCGTCGCGTTCCGTCGGAACCTCGTCGTCGCGGCGAGCGCGGGCACCGGCAAGACGCACCGGCTCACCGCGCTCTACGTGCTGCTCACGCTCGGGCTCACGTCGATGGGTGAAGACGACGGGCGCGCCGCGGATCCGCTCCCGCCCGCGCGCATCGTCGCCACGACGTTCTCG
>DASYCF010000609.1:0-8459 GCA_036500365.1 Byssovorax sp. | reverse complement strand
CGACGAGGAGCTTCTCGCCGCTCTGCATCTCGCCGCCGCCCTCGACGGGGCGAAACGCGGTGGAGCGATCATCGGCTGCCGGCTGCGCTGCTGCGGGATCTGCCACGAGAGATCAGCCTTCCTCGATGCCGAGCTCGAGCGCCTCGTTCTCGAGCTCGGCGAGGCGCGCGCTCGAGAGCTCGACCCGCGTGCGCGCCCAGAGGAAGAGCGCGGTGAGCAGCGTGAACGACACGAAGCCCGCCGCGAGCGCCCAGCCCATGCGCGGATCCTGCAGGCCGCCGCCGCCGCTCGTGATGACCTTCGGGTGGTTGCCGCCCCACTTCTGCACCGAAAAATGGATGATCGGGAGGTTCACGGCGGCGAGCACGCCGAGCGCGGCGGAGAACTTCTTGTCGGCCTCGCCCCCGCCCGCGAACGTGCGCAGCACGACGTACGCGACGTACAACATGACGCTCAACATCGACGTCGTGAGGCGCGGATCCCACGTCCAGTAGACGCCCCACGCCTTCGCCGCCCAGAGCGGGCCCGTCACCAGCACGATGACGCCCATCGCGACCGCGACCTCGGCCCCCGCCTTCGCGAACGCGTCCCACGCGGCGCTCTGCGAGTACAGGTACCCGGCCGAGCCGACGAAGCACGCGGCCGCGGCGACGTACATCGAGTAGGCGGCCGGCACGTGGAAGTAGAAGATCTTCTGCACGACGCCCATCGACGCCTCGACCGGGGCGCTGAACGCGACGAGCTGGATCGTGCCGACGAACGCGAGCGCCGTGAGCGCGACGAGCCCGTAAAAGAGGCCGTCGCGCGCCGGGCGAGCCGCCGCGACCGCGCGAGGCGCGGCGGAGCTCGTCGACGCGGCGGAGGCGACCATCGGCGAACGCTAGTGCCTAGGGCGCGCTCGTTCAAGTGACGCGCGCGGCCGTCCTCCTGGGATCTCGCCCGCGCAACGCGCGATCGGCGCCGCCTTTCCTGGGGTAGACTCCCCGCCGCGTTCCGAGGCATGAGCAACCCGAACTCGCAGGCAAGCGGCGCCGACCTCGCGCCGGGCACCGTCATCGACGGGCGGTACAAGGTCGTGAAGAGCCTCGGCCAGGGCGGCAACGGCCTCGTCCACGAGGTCGAGCACGTGCGTACGGGCCGCCACCTCGCGCTCAAGTCGCTGCTCGACGAGAGCGGACAGGGCCGCCTCGAGCAAGAGGCGCGCGCGACGTGCCTCCTCAAGAACGCGCACGCCGCGCGCATCACGGACATGGGCTCGGCGGCGCCGGTCGGGCCGTACCTCGTGATGGAGCTGCTCGTCGGGCAGAGCCTGCGCGATCTGCTCGACGAGGCCGGGCAGCTCCCGCTCGAGCTCGTCGCGAACATCATGCTCCAGGTCTGCGAGTGCCTCGCCGAGGCGCACAAGCACGGCATCGTGCACCGCGATTTGAAGCCCGAGAACGTGTTCCTTTCGCCGAGCGCGTGGCCGGGCCAGCACGAGGTCACCGTGCTCGACTTCGGTGTCGTGAAGATCGGCAGCGAGGGGCCGATCCCGCACGCGTCGCTCACGCGCACGGGCTCGACCGTCGGCACGCCGTATTACATGAGCCTCGAGCAGCTCCGGAACTCGTCCGCGGTCGACGCGCGGGCCGACATCTACGCGCTCGGCGTCGTCGCGTACGAGTGCCTGTCGGGGCGCAAGCCGTTCCAGGCCGACACGATCGGCGACCTCGTGTACGCGCTCTGCTCCGGCCCGCCCACGGACCTCGCGCGGCTCCGCCCCGATCTGCCGGCCGAGGTGACCGCCGTGATCATGCGCGCGCTCGCCATGAAGAAGGAGGATCGGCCCGCGACCACGGCCGAGCTCGGCGCCGCGCTGATCCCCCACGGAAATCAGGCGTATGGACTCTGGGTCCGCGTCGACGGCAAGCAGCCGGCGCTCGCGGCGAGGCCGGGCGCGGCGCCGGGCAAGCCCGCGCCGCCGCGCGGACCGAAGACGACCGCCGTCATGGTGCCGCGGCCGGGCGCCGCGATCGACACGTCGCGGCCGCCGGGCGTGCCCGAGGATCCGACGACGAACGCGCAGACGATCCCGAAGCCGATCTTCCCGATGGCGCCGAAGCCGCGGCCGCCGGGCGTCGCGGCGCCGCTCCCGCAGGCCGCGCCGGCCGCGCTGTGGACCGACGCGGCGCTCGAGGGCGGCCCCGCCCCGGTCGACGAGACGACCACGGGCGCGCGCCCGCGGCACGACACGCCGACGGAGATGTTCCGCAAGGACGAGCACGCGGCGCCCGAGCCGCCGTCCGGCGGCGATCGCGACACGCCGACGCGCGCCATCCCGGCGGCGGCGTTTCAAGAGGACGCGCGCGTCGACACGCAGTCGCTCAAGCCGTTCGCGGCGGCCGACGAGCCGACGGGGGATCTGCCGGGCGTGTTCCCGCCGCGCGCGCCGGTGATCGGCAACCGCACGATGCCGATGCCGGCCGACATGAAGCCGCTGGTCCCCGACATGGCGATGCTGCAGACGCTGCCCGCGCAGGCGACGGCGCACGCGAGCTTCCCCGACGCGCAGCTGCCGCCGCACGGGGCCGCCCTCCAGCTCGCGCAGCTGCCGCCGCCGAGCTCGCTCGACGCGCCGCTGAAGCCGGGCTGGCAGCTCGCGCTCGACCGCGCCGTCGTGCAAGTGAGCCGCTCGATCGACACGTCGATCGCCAAATTCAAGGCCTCCCCGCCGAAGACCCGCGCGCTCGTGCTCGTGTGCATCGCGAGCATCGCCGTCTTCCTCGTCGTGCTGGTCTCGTTCCTCGTCGTGCATTGAAGCGGTGAGGCCCCAGCGCGAGGGTCACGTCCCGTCGGGCGCGATGGCGTCCCATCCGGTGGCGAGGGCGAGCTTCGACATGGCGAGGTCGAGCTCCATCGTCGCGTTCAGCAGGTTGTAGCGGTTCGTCGCGTACGACTTCGCCGCGTCGATGATGTCCTTGTCGGGGGTGGTCCCGAAATCGATGCCTTGCTGCACCATGACGACCCAGCGCTTCGATGCCTTGACGGCCTTCTCGTAGATCGTACATCGACGCTGCCAGTCGAGGACCTCGTTGTAGGCGACCTCGACCTCGGCGCCGACGCCGCCGAGGGCGAAGCGCTGCTGCGAGCGCACCTCCTCGAGCTGCGCCTCGGCGAAGCGGATGCGCGCGGCGCCGGGCAGGAAATCGAGCTTCCACTGGAAGACGAGCGCGACGCCATAGTGGAAGTAATTGCCGGGGTCGGCCACGTACGGGTTCAGCTGATTGGCGATCTCGGGGGCGGCGCTGATCGCGGCCTCGAGCCCGAGCCCGACGTCGGGGAACAGGGTAGACCGCGCGAGCTGCACCTGCGCGCTGCGAGCGGCGACGCCGGCGCGCGCCATCGCGACCTCCGGGCGGAAGAGCGTCGCTGCGGTCAGGTAGCGCGTGACGTGGCCGAGCTTGTGGCGCGGCGGCTGGAGGCCGCCCTCCGGGATGTCGAGATCGGCGACGCCCGTGTAGAAGCGGAGGCCCGCGAGCGCGACGCCGACGTAGCGAGTCGCCTCCGAGTCACGCACCTCGATCTCGGCCGTGTACGCCTCGAGCTTGGCGAGATCGATGGGGTCGCCCTCGTCCTTCGCGATCGACTTCTCGAGCTTCTTCTTCGCCTTGTCGAGTTGCTCCTTCACGTCGGCGAGGAGGGCGAGGCCCTCGCGCGCGAGCTGGAGGCCGAAGTACGCCTTGCGCACGTCGCTCCGGACCGCGTCGCGGTCCTTCTCGAGCATGGCCTGGTTGAGCTTCACGTTCGCCTCGGCCGCGGACCACAGGTTCGAGATCTTGCCGAACGTCCAGATGGGCAGGACGCCGCTCACGTTGACCTGCCACGCGACGCCGAGGCTCGACGACAGCGAGACGTCGGTGTTCGGGCTGAACACGGTGTCGCCGTAGATCTGCGGCGCGAGGGCGACGCCGCCCGTCATGTTGAACTGCGAGAAGGGCGCGTAGTGCGCCTCGTCGAGCTGGGCGCGCGCCTCGAGAACGCGCGCGCGGCCGGCGGCGACGTTCGGGTGGTTGGAGTCGGCGAGCGCGAGGATGTGGGGCAGGTCGAGCACGGTCGCGGCGGACGCGTCGCTCGACGCGATCGCGAGCGCGACGAAGACGGCAGCGCCGACGTGATGCCTCGCGCAAAAATCCGCCGCCGCGGCAGAAATCCAGCGTCGCACGCCCATTCCGCGGCGACGCTACCACGGCGCCGCGCCCGAGAAGACGAAGGACGCGACGCGACGCTGCTCCTCCGAATCGACCCGCGCGCAGATTTTCCCGAGGAGCCCCCTCGCCCGCGCGTCGGGGCGGCTCTAGGCTCGGCCCTCATGAACAAGGCCTTCGCGCTTGCCCTCGTCGCGTCCATGCCGCTGACCGCCGCGTGCAGCGGCTCCACGGACTCGAACGCGCCGACGATCGGCGGCGACGCGACGACGACCACGTCGACGGGCGCCGGCGGGACCATGGGCGGCGGAGGCAGCGCGGGCACCGGCGGCAGCGCGCCGATGGGCGACGTCGTCACGCTGAAGATGGACGAGTTCCCCGTCGCGAAGGGCGAAGAGGTCTACAAGTGCCAGAACTTCGCGAACCCGTTCGGCGGCCAGGGCGACATCCAGGAGTTCGCCTCGCACATGTCCGCGGGCTCGCACCACATGCTCCTCTTCTATGAGGCAGACGCGACGGACGGCCCGCTCGAGGACTGCTCGGGCCTCGAGTTCCAGGCCACGCCGTACGGCTCGCAGCAGCCCGACGACAGCCTCACGTTCCCGCCCGGCGTCGCCGCGAGCTTCCCGTCGAACTACGGCATTCGCCTCCAGGCGCACTACCTGAACACCACGGCTGACGCGATCACGGCCCAGGTCGAGGTCGACTTCACGATGGCCGAGCCCGGCACGGTCCAGCAATACGCCGGAGTCCTCTTCATGGTGCAGACGGACATCCACGTGCCGCCGCACGAGACGCAGACCGTCACGCGCGACTGTAGCGTGCCCTTCGACATGAACGTCATCAAGGCGTCGAGCCACATGCACCAGCACGGGATCAATTTCACGTCGACGGTCGCCAACCAGCCGTTCTTCGACACGACCGCCTGGAGCGATCCGGTGCCCGAGCTCTTCAGCCCCGCGAAGCCGCTCACCAACGGCGACCCCATCCACTTCGCCTGTACGTTCGAGAACGCCGGCGACACGACGCTCACCTTCGGCGAGTCGGCGCAGACCAACGAGATGTGCATCCTGACGGCGAGCTTCTACCCGGTGCTCGATCCGAGCCAGGTCACGGTCGACTGCAACTGAGGTCGTGACCTATTGGGCTGTCGTCGGCGTGAGGCGGAACCTTGCGTCGGCGGGCGCTGTCGTATGCTGACTGCGCATGGATGAGCTGCCCGTCCCGGATCTGTTGAGTCGAGCGGCGGCGATCCGGGTCGACGCGAGCGAGCTCCGGCAGACGCTGATCTTCGCGTTCGCGACGGGCGGCACGGTCGACGCGTTCGACCGCGCGCTCGAGCGCGCCGCGCTGCCGCGGTCGACGTGGGATCGCACGTTCTTCGCGCGCGACGTGTTCCTCGACGCGCTCCTGACGAGGGCGCTCGCGCTGCGCATCGGCGGGCGCGAGTTCTCGCCGTGCGCGCCGTACCTCGCGCGCGCGCTCGCCGAGCCGCCCGCCGATCAGCGCGAGGCCGAGCTCCGGCGCGGCGTCCTCGGCGAGCTCGTCCAGAAGAAGCCTCTGCGCACGGCGTTCGAGCGCGTCTACCAGGACCTCGTGCGGCTCCGCGCGCTCTTCTGCGTCGCGCGGGACGCCGCGCCGCGCGTGCGACGGCTCGAGATCCTGCGCTCGATCCGCGGCCTCGTCGACGCGCTGGCCGACGGCTTCGAGGGCGCGGAGTCCGCGCTCGATCGGCTCGGCGCGTTCGGCGCCGCCGTGCGCGCGAGCGCCGCGTACAAGCACCTCGACGCGCTCCTCGATCACGAGGAGCACATGGCCACGCTCGATCTGCGCGTGCGCGTCGGCGCCGACGGCGAGCTCTCCGCGTTCCAGGTCGTCGCCGTGCGCGAGAACGACGTGAACCCGTTCTACGTGTCGGCGTTCGGCCGCTGGATGGTGCGGCTCACGATGTTCTTCCGCGGCATCCGCGCGACCGGCGGCGTCGTGATCGAGAGCCTGTTCGAGGACGTGTTCGCCGCCCTCGAGCCCGCCCTCGTGCGCATGTTCCAGCTCGTCGGCGACCAGGAGTTCTACCTCGCGTCGCTCGGCCTCCGTGATCGCGCCGTCGCCGCGGGGCTGCCAGTCTGCTTCGCGGAGATGCGCCCTGCGACGACGGCCGACGCCGACGTCACGCGCCTGTGGAACCCGCTCCTGCTCGACGGCAAGACCAAGCCCGTGCCGTGCGATCTGACGACCGCCGGCGGGCGGTCCGTCACGCTGATCACGGGGCCGAACTCGGGCGGCAAGACGCGCCTGCTCCAGGCGATCGCGATCGCGCAGACGCTCGCGCAGGCCGGCGCGTTCGTGCCCGCGGCGCGCGCCGTCCTGCCCACGGCGGAGGGCCTGTTCGTCTCGCTCCTCGAGGAGGCGCGCGCGGATCAGCCGGAGGGGCAGCTCGGCATGGAGCTGCTGAGGATCCGCAGGCTGTTCGAAGAGCTCCAGGGCGGCTGCCTCGTCTTGCTCGACGAGCTGTGCTCCGGGACGAACCCGTCCGAGGGCGAGGAGATCGCCGAGCTCGTCCTGTCGCTCCTGCCCGAGGTGCGCGCGCGCGCCTACGTGACCACGCACCTCTTGTCGTTCGCGCAGCGCCTCGCGAGTGAGCGGCCCTTCGAGGGGCTGGACTTCGTGCAGGTCGCGCTCGACGACAAAGAGCGGCCGACGTTCGGCTTCGTACCGGGTGTGGCGAAGACCTCGCTCGCGCGGCACACCGCCGCCCGACTCGGCGTGACGCGCGACGAGCTGTGTGAGCTCATCGCGAGGAAGAAGCGCGCTGCCACCGCTGCTGCGGCGACGTCTGTCCCGGGATCAACCGACGGGGCCGAGGACGATGCCCCCGAGTCAGCCGCCGCCCGCGCCACCTCGCGCGAAGCGCGGGCCTCCCGCCGCGCGCCAGCTTGACGCCCTGACGGCTCCGGTGCGGGTGCGGCCTCGGGCTCGGGTGCGGGCTCGGGCTCGGGCTCGGGCTCGGGCTCGGGTGCGGGCTCGGGCTCGGCCGCTGGCGCGGGTCGCGATCGGGCTCGACTCCGCTCGCGGGTCGCGATCGACGCGCGCGCGAAGAAGCGCTACGGCCCCGCGCGATGGATTTCCTTCACGAGTTCTTCCTGCGGGTCTTCCACGCGCGCGAGCTGCTCCAGTGGGGCGGCTATCCGGTGATGATGGCCGTCGTCTTCGCGGAGACGGGCCTCCTCGTCGGCTTCTTCTTGCCGGGCGACTCGCTGCTCGTGACCGCGGGCGCCCTGGTCTCGGGCGGGTTCATGGATCCGCTCCAGCTCGGGCCGTATCCGAACTTGTTGCTCATGAACGCGGCGCTCATCGGCATGGCCGTCGTCGGCGACGCCGTCGGCTTCTCCATCGGCTACCGCGCAGGGCCGCGCATCTTCACGCGCGAGCAGTCGTTCTTCTTCCGCAAGGATCACCTCGTCGCGACCCAGGCCTTCTACGAGAAGCACGGCGGCAAGACGATCGTGATCGCTCGCTTCATGCCGTTCGCGCGCACGTTCGCGCCCGTGGTCGCGGGCGTGGGCCGCATGAGCTACCGACGCTTCGCGATGTTCAACGTCGCGGGAGGCGCGGGCTGGGTGTTCTCGATGAGCGTCCTCGGCTTCACGCTCGGGAAGATCTTCGACGCGAAGAACATCGAGCGCGTCGTCTACCTCGTGATCGTGCTGAGCTTGCTGCCGCTCGTGATTGGCTATTTCAAGAACCGCAAGCCCGCCGCAGCCTGAGCCGACGGCGCGCATTGCGTCGAGAGCGCATTCTTGCGCTGGCACGCGAGCGCATCGCGACGTGATTTCGAGCGTGGCTTCCGGCGATTCGAACCGGTATCCTATGTCCCACATCGGCTCCTTTTTTGAGTCGATGGCGCCTGCTCGGGAGCTACTGCGGCAATGCGACGTACGCCAGGCGGCGAGCCGGACGACGACGGGAACACCCTCTCGATTGGGTGGGCGCCGGGCTCCGAGCTCCCGCGGTTCGACATCAGCGCGACCGGCATGCGCCGAGTGGGCGCGGATCTCGACGCGCCCGAGATCGAGGTGTCCGAGGTCGAGGACGAGGAGCCGACCCTCATCCACGACCGGCTGCCCGCCGCCGGTCTGCCGCCGACGCCGTCGCTGCCCCCGGTGACCGCGCCGCCGCAGCGGCCTGGCTCGCGCGTCGAGAGCGACTCGTCGCAGTTCGCGGTGTCCGCCCACGCCTTCGCGATGCAGCAGGCGCGGGGCCGCAAGTCGCCGCGTC
>DASYCF010000608.1:0-3619 GCA_036500365.1 Byssovorax sp. | reverse complement strand
GTGGGTACGATCTGCTCGGGATGCCCAACGTCGCGCACGCTTCGTTCGCCGCGCGGTTCGTCGACGGCGCGCTCGACGCGCAGCAGATCCTCAGCCCCGACCTCGGGGTGGCAGGCATCGTCCCGTCGCTGGACGGCGCCGTCGTCGTCGGCACCAACGATGGCACGGTCGATCTGGGGAGCGGCGCGCTCCTCGAGGAGCATGGCGAGGATCTGGTGCTCGCGCGCGTCGTCTTCGCCGCGCCGTAGCAGCCCGCGGCGAGCGGTCGATCAGCGGCGGCGTGACGGCGCGGGCTGCGGCGCCGCGCGCAGGCGGCGGATGCGGTCCGGGTCTTCGCCGCGCGCGACGATGTCGGCCTCGGCCACGTCGAGCGCGAGGTTGAACACGTCGGTGCGCGCGAAGCGGCCGACCTTGCCGCCGACGAGCCGGGGCAAGACGGCGACGATGCGGCGCATGCCGTCGGCGTAGCGGCGTGAGATCGCGAGCCGATCGACGAGCGGATCGAGGAAGTCGGCGATCGCGCCCGCGCGGTCGCGCACGCCCTCGCAGGCCTCCTGCATCGGCTCGAGCAAGAGCAGCGTCCAGAGCGCCGTGTCGTCGAGCGGGCCGGACTCGGCCGTGCGGCGGTCGATGTGATCGAGCAGCCGCCAGAGCCGCTGCCCCGCGCCGTCGCCCCGCGTGTCGTCGTAGAGGATGCCGGCGAGCTCGGGCAGCAGCACGTCGAGCACGCCCGTCTCCCAGGCGAGGAAGATCGTGCGGTGCGCGTGCCCCGCGCGCATGAGCCGGAGGATCTCCTCCGACAAGCGCGGCCGCGCGGCGAGCGCGAGCGACTCGCGGCAGTAGACGATCGCGTCGTACACGTCGGGCGTGATGCCGAGGTCGAGCTTCCCCGCGAACTTGATCGCGCGGAGGATGCGCACCGGATCCTCGCGGAAGCGCGTCTCGGGATCGCCGATCGTGTGGACGATGCGCCGCTCGATGTCGGCCATGCCGCCGACCCAGTCGAGGATCTGTTGCCGCTCGAGGTCGTAGAAGAGCGCGTTGATCGTGAAGTCGCGGCGGAGCGCGTCCTCGGCGGCCTCGCCGAAGACGTTGTCGCTCCGGATGAGGATGTCCTCGTCGGCGTCGTCGCGCGCGGTCGCGTTGCCGGGGTTCTTGCGGAAGGTCGCGACCTCGATGACCTTGCCGCCCTGGAAGAGGACGTGCACGAGCCGGAAGCGCCGGCCGATGATGCGCGAGTTGCGGAAGAGCTCGCGCACCTGCTCGGGGCGCGCGCTCGTCGCGACGTCGAAGTCCTTCGGCCGGCGGCCGAGCAGGAGGTCGCGCACGCAGCCGCCGACGAGGTACGCCTCGTGGCCGTGCCGGACGAGGCGCCGCAGCACCTTCTGCACGTCGGGGTCGATGCGGCTCTCGTCGAGCGCGACGTCGTGTCGCACGGGCGCGATCGAGCCCGTGACGACGGGCGGCGGTCGAACCGGAGCCTCGGCGGGACCACGGCGCGCAGCGGCGCCGTCGGGACCGTCGTCGTCGTGATCGCTGACGGTGAACGCGGGCATCGCCTCGTCGCGGGGGCGCGAGCGCGAGTATGTGGAGCGGGTGTCGTTGGAAGGCGAGGGGGTCGCGCGACCCATAGGATCTCGGCGGCGCGCGGCGCGCGCCACCGCTCGTTTGGAAAGATGAGGATCGGACTCGGGCCTGTGCGCGGGAGCTTGAGCCCGCGGCGTCGGCCGCTCGACCTCGCCCGGAGCGCGAGCCTCGGGCGAAGGGTGCCCAGCACGCGCGCCGCTGGGCGCGTTCGTCCGAGCTTCCGCGTTCTCCGACGACGCTGGGGGCGCGACGCTCGCAGCGCCGACGGAGAACGCGAACCTGAAAGGGCGAATAGCAGGCAACGCCCTCGAGAGCAAAGGCGGACCGCGGGTTCGTCGCAAAAGTAAGCGAAACGACGCCGAAACAAGTCCGGGGCGCTACGTCAGGTCCGCCCGCCGGTGCACGCCGCTGGCCTCGCGCGTGGCCAGCAGCGCGATGGCGAGCTCGTTCATCGATTGAAACCGCGCGTCGACGTCTGCGTCGAGCGCGCGCCGCAGCACCTCCGCCATCTCGGGAGACGAGACGAAGCCCGCGCGCGCGCCCTCGACGAGCGGCCCCGAGCCCGACGTGCGCGGCGATCGACCCGAGAGCATCTCGAGCAGCACGAGGCCGAGCGCGTAGACGTCCGACCGCGGATCCGGCGCCGCGCCGAGCATCTGCTCGGGCGCCATGTAGCCCGGCGTGCCGAGCGGCCGCGCGCCCGACACGGGCGGATCGTCGTCGTCGAGGTGCGCGAAGCCGAAGTCGACGAGCTTGGCGACCTCGCGCCCGTCGGCCGCGTGCACGAGGAACACGTTCTCGGGCTTCACGTCGCGGTGGACGATGCCGCTCGCGTGCGCCGCCCCGAGCCCGCCCGCGATGCCGTAGGCGATGCCCGCCGCGCGCGTCGGCGACAGGACGCGCGAGTACGAGAGCGTGTCGGCGAGATCGAGCCCGACGAGGAGCTCCATCGCGAAGAACGGCAGGTCGGGATCGGCGACGAACGTCTCGACGATGCGCAGCACGTTGGGGTGCCGCACGCGCGCCGCCGCGAGCGCCTCGCGCTGGAACCGTCGAAGCGAGCTGCCCCGCCGCTGCTCGGTCCGCAGCACCTTCAGCGCGAACCGCTCTGGGTGAGCCTCACCCGACGCGGCGGCGACGCTCCGCTCCGCGAGGTACACGTCGCCCGCGCCGCCGCTGCCGATGTGCTGCAGGACACGAAACCCCCCCGCGAGCCGCTTGCCCACGAGGGCGAGCGCGTCGGGTTTCGAAGGCGCCATTCTCGACGATCAGTGTCGCACGTCGCCTCGGCGCTGTCAGGCAACCGGCGACGACCGCGCGTCCGAGATCACGAAGCCCTCGCGGCGCCGCGCGATGCGTAGGAGGCTCGCCGCGTGACGTCGAGCGACGCGAACCGTCCGGCGCGGCCGAGCGCGCGCGTCTCGTGGTCGCGCCCGGAGGCGTTCGGCGCGTGGGTGCGCCTCGGCGACGGGGTAATGCTCGCGGTCGACGGCGCCCTCGCCGAGCGGCTCGGCGTCGAGCACGGCGCGGAGGTCGGCCTCGCGCCGCGCCCGCTCGAGCTCCACGTCGCCGTCACGGCGCGCTGCCCCGCGTCGTGCACGGGCTGCTACCTCGACGCGCGCCCCGACGGCGAAGCGCCCGCGCTGGCCGAGATCGTCGCCCGCCTCGACGCCGCGCGCGCCCTCGGCGCGTCGACCGTCGCGTTCGGCGGCGGCGAGCCGCTCACGCGAGGCGATCTCGGCGAGATCGCCCGCGCCGCGCGCGCGCTCGACCTCGTCCCCGTGATGACCACGAGCGGCCTCGGCATGACGAGGGAGCGCGCGCGCGAGCTCGGCGATTTCGCGCAGGTCAACGTGAGCCACGACGGCGTCGACGGCGGCTATGCGTCGCTGCGCGGCTTCGCTGGAGCGTCGCACGCCGAGCGCGCGATCGGCTGGCTCGCCGACGCGGGCGTGACCGTCGGCGTGAACCTCGTGCTCGTGCGCGGCTCGCTCGCGCGCGTCGAGGCGACGGCGGCCCGCGTCGCGTCGCT
>DASYCF010000607.1:0-1850 GCA_036500365.1 Byssovorax sp. | reverse complement strand
GGCGACCGTCGACCACCGCGAGCAGGGTGCGCGCGTCGGCGAGGGCGGCGCCGGAGCCGTGTCGCAGCGCGCCGCCGAAGGAGCCGAGCTTGCGCGGCGGCGACGGCGGGCGCCACGCGTACACGCCGCCCGCATCGCCGGTGACCAGCACGACGTCGCCGATCTCGGGCGCCGCCGCGGCGCTCGTCGACGGAGGCGCGACGATCAGCGCGCCGACCGCGCGCTCGTCGAGGGGTGCGCGCGCTCGCACGGCGCCCGACGCGTCGAGCGCGGTGAGGACGCGTCCCGCGGCGACGACCACGCCGCCGTCGCGCAGCGCGACCGGCGCCGCGTCGGCCTCGCGCGGCTTGGCGCCGAGCTGCGTCGTCGCGCGGATGGCGCCGGCGGGCGACAGCACGACCGCCTGCGCGTTCGCCGTGACGACGACGATAGCCCCCGAGCTCGTGACGACGGGCGGCGCGACCGCGGCCTGGGGGCCGAGGCGCGCGCGCCACTCCTGCTCTCCGCTGCGGCCGAGCTTGACGACCTCGGGGATGGTCAGCGCCAACACGACGCCCCCCGCGACGTCGACCGCGGGCGGGAGCTCGAGGCCGCCGCGCACCTGGTGCGACCAGATCTGCGGCGCGTCGTCGGGCAGCTCGTCGCGCGCGGCGCCCGTGTGCGCGCCGTCGACGCGGTCGTTCGGCGCGGGGCCGCGAGGCTCGCCGACGACCACGCGCCTCGGCACGCTCGGGTCGAGGACGTCGCCGAGCGCCGCCGACGCCGCGCACGCGAGCGCGCACGTCAGCGCGACCGCGAGCGCCCTCACTCCGTCACCACGTCGATCGTGTACACGTCGCCCGATCCGCGCGGCACCGTGCGCTCGTCGCTCCACGGGTTCGAGGCGAGGCGCAGGCGCACGCAGCGAGGAGCGCCGTCGTCCGCCACGAGGTCGCTCGTCCACGGGCTCTTCGCGTCGGTCGAGGTGGGGCGGCCGCTGGTGACGTGGACGCGCACGCGCTCGACCTCGTCTCCGCCGCTGAGGCGCGAGGCCTCGAGCACCTCGAACGCGGGGCGCGTGTTCGCGTCCGTCACGCGGAAGGCCACGGCGCCGCGCACCGAGTCGGGCACGCAGTACACGTCCTCGTCGCGCGCCCAGCTGATCGTGCCGTGCATCGGCGCGCCGGGGACGACGGGCGTCGCCGCGCTCGGCTGATCGTTCGGCTCGATCTCGAACGACGGGTCGGCCTCGGCGCGGCTGAGCTCGAGCGCGTAGGCGTCGGACACGTTCTCGAACACGGGCGGCGGGAGGCCGCCATAGCCGTCGAGGTCTTGCATGACGGCGACCAGGTAACGTCCGGGCTCGAGGGCGAGGGCGCGCACCTCGAGGTCGCGGCCGGGCAGCCCCACGCAGTACTGGCCGACCGCCTGCGAGAACCCGCGCTTGTAGAGGAACGTGCAGGTCGCGAAGTTCGGCAGGGCCGAGACGCGGAGCTTCACGGCGGTCTGCGCGCGCGCGCCGTCGGCCGGGACGTCGATCGCGAAGAAGTCCCGATCGCCGTGCTGCGGATCGATGCGCTTGCCGAGGTAGCCCTTCACTTCGGCGCCGAACGGGACCACCTGCGCTTCGGCCGCGCTGTCGTTCGGCTCGATCTCGACGCCCTCGAACGCGGGGTGCTGCTGCCACGCGACGACGCGCGACAGCGCGGCGACGGCGACGGCCACGAGGAGGAGACCCGAGCCGATCGCCGTGTAGCGCAGGCGCCGGAGCTTGCGCTCGTAGCCCTCGAGCTCGTCGCGCGTGGCGATGTCGCCGGCGTTCGCGGTGAGCCCCATCATCGTCTTGATCTCGGTGTCGGCCGCGACCTTCG
>DASYCF010000606.1:0-10380 GCA_036500365.1 Byssovorax sp. | reverse complement strand
CTCCGGCTTCGGGAGCGCGAGCGTCGGCCGCAGCGTCTGCTTGCCCTCGGACACGTAGAGCGCGAGCTCGTCAGGGACGGCGGCGCCGGCGTGAAACACCCCGGGCGCGTAGCCGAGCAGCTCCGTGAAGAACGCCGCGAGGTCCGCGATCGCGCGCGGCCGCGCCTCGTCGTCCGGGCAGAGTCCGACGAGCCGCCCCTGCGTCTCCGGCGGCTGCCGCTCCATGCACTGCGCGTCGACGAGCACCGGGATCGACACGACGAGCCCCTCGACAGGCTGCACCATGCCGAGCCACGTCTCGTGAAAGCGCTGCTCGAGGTCGGTCAAACTCGTCCCTGGTCGTGGCGTGGTTGTTTCGGTTGAATTCTGGGCGACCGCGGCTAGATTGCGGGTGGAGGCTTTGCGCGCAAGTGCATTGCCTTTTTTACTTTTCGTCGTCGTCGGCGTCCCGCTCGCTCCTGGGCCTCAGGTCCGCGATGTGGCGGAAGCTCCACACGTAGAACGGACCGCCATCACGGTCGACCGTCGCCCGGTGCCGCAGCAACCGGATCGCGCGCGCAAGTCCCGACAGCTCGGCACGAGCCGCTTGGTTCATGGGTGGGAAGCGCACGCCCCACGAAATGACGTACGCGATCAGGTCCGCGATGCGGATGCCGGTGGTGAGGTCGCTGTGGACGAAGAAGGGCTCCGGCACGATACGGCCGGCGCGCATCTGTCCGGTCGCCGTGTTCTTGAAATACTGCTCCATCTGGCCGAGCAGGATGTGACTGCGCGTCTGCTCGAGCTCGTCGAACACGACGATCCCTTGCGGAGATCCGGGCGCGTCGTCGAGCCAGTTGTAGAACCGCTCGAAGAGGTAGGAGTAGTCCTTCCGCAAGAAGTTGTTCGCCGGCCGCGGCGCCTTCGGCTCGACGATGCTCGCAAACGCTCGGACGCGATGTTGCGCGGCGAGCTCGAGGAGCCGCTCTGAGAACGCGATCTTCGCTTGCCCGAGAGCGGTGAGCTCGAGCTTCGTGGGCGGCTCATGTCGGTCGCCCTTCCCCAGGCATGCAGCCGCCGCCGCCGCGCGCTCTGCGGGCGCCAACGCGGCCATCTGCGCCGCCAAGCGAAACGTCTTCCGCTTGAGGAGCTTCTTCGCCTTCATCTCGTCGTCCCTCCCGTCCCGGCGCCGACCGAAGAACTCGAACTCGGCGTCATGGACGGCCGTGATGAGCGGCCAGACACGCGAATCCTCGACTGCCACTCCCGCGAGCACCTCGTACGGGCTCTCGCGGTGATCTTGGCCGCTCTCGTCGATGAACAGGATCCACGCCACAGCTACGCCCTCCCCTCGGGCCACAGCACGACGAGGCCGACCGGCTCGAGCCTGCGCAGCGCGACGCGGTACAGCGCCTCGATCGCGGCGGGCTCGCGCGCGATCTCGTCGTCGATCTTTTGGCGACGTCCCTCGATGTACTCGGTCTCTCGGCGAAACTGCTCCTCCTCGCGCTTGTCGAACTTGCGCTCGAACAGCGTCAGGCGCTCACGCCGGCGCAGGGCGAGCGCGTCGTCGATCCACGTCTTCTGCGCGGCGAGGATCGCGCGGAGCGAGGTCGCCTCGTCGGCGCCGCGCGCGGCGAGCTTCTGCTCGGCGGCGTGCGCGAGCGCGTCGGCCTCGTCGCGCACGCCGGGCCAGAGCGCGGCGAACCAGGCGGGCGCCGCGCTGCGTACCTGCTCGAGCGCCGTCGGCGAGATCGGATCGGCCTCGGACGACTCGTCGAGCACCTGCTCGAGCGAGCGGATCGCCTCCTGGTTCACGTCGTCGGGCAGCACGACGAGGTCGACGCTCGCGCTGTCTTCCCATCGCCCTGCGACGCTGATGATTTGGTCGTGGAGGCGCGTCGCGCCGCGGCCGAACAGCGAGAGGCGTCCGAGCGCGATCGCCCGCACGAGCCCGCCGCGCGCGGCGCGCGTGCGCACGACGGTGACGCGCGAGAGGTCGTGCGCGGAGAAGCCCTGCGACAGGAAGCGGCCGAGGACGCGCTGCACGAAGGGGTGCGCGAGGTGGAGCTGCGCGACGGTGCTGTCGAGCGTCTTCGGGGGCTCGAAGACGACCGGCAGCGGCGCGCGCTTCCTGAACTCCCAGAAGGGCTCGTCGCGCTTGCGCGGCGGTCGCAAGACGTCGAGCGTGTCTTGCCACGCGTCCGGTAGCTCGGGGACGCGGAAGCGACCGCCGTCGCCGGGGATCGGCGCGAGCGGCGCGGCGCCGGCGAGCTCGAGGCCGACGTTCAGCGCGTCGCGCAAGAGCCGCGGATCGAAGCCCATGGTCCTTCGCGAGCGATCGAGGATCTTGCCCGCCTCCTGGATCTCCTTCTGGATGGGCTCGGCCTTGCGCGTCGGCCTCTCGATCTCCGCCTCGGCGACGCGCACGCGCTCCTCGGCCGGGCGGGAGGCGGCGTCGAGGCGCTCGGCCGCGCCCTCGCGGATGCCGTCCTCGAGCACGCGCTCGATGCCCTCGAGCAGGACGGATCCCATCGAGTGGAGCTCCCGCCGGATCGTCTCGACCTTGCCGACGAGCGTGCGCAACACCTGGTCTTCGCGCCGCCCCGCATAGACGAAGTAGTGGCACCGCACCTCGTCGGCCTCCTGGAGCATGCGGTCGATGCGACCATTTCGCTGCTCGAGGCGCGCCGGGTTCCACGGCACGTCGAAGTGGAACAGATCGGCGCAGTGCGCCTGGAGGTTGATGCCCTCGCGCGCCGCGTCGGTCGCGACGAGGATGCGGACGGGCTCGTGCTCGGGATCCGTGTTGAACGCCCGCTGCACCTCGTCGCGCTGCTCGTCGCCCATCCCGCCATGGAAGGTGAGGATGCGCCGGTCGGCGTCGTCGGAGCCCTCGATGGCCGCCTGGAGGAGCTGCACGAGGTAGCGCTTCGTGTCGCCGTACTCGGTGAAGACGATGACGCGCGTGCGGGTCCACGCGCGCGCCGCCTTCGACGCCCCGCGCAGCAAGCCCCCGATCTGCGCGCCGGGGCACTGGTGCTGCCGGATCCAATCGAGCAAGGCGAGGACCTTCGCGTCGGCCGCGCCGCGGTGGCGCCTCGAGACCGCGAGCATGTCGTCGAGGAGCTTCTTCGCCGCGGCGGGCGTCGGCTCGAGCGTCGACGTGGCCACCTCGATCTCGAGCGCCGAGGCTTGCTCTGCGGCGTCGTCGTCGACGCCGTACGCGTCGTCCTCGATCGCCGCCGGCAACGCGATCCTGGCGCGCCCCTCGGCGATGGCCCGGTGATGCGCCTCGAGCGTGCGGTGGAACGCCTCGACGCTGGAGAGGAGGCGCTTCTGGAGGTTGATGAAGACGAGCTTGCCCTGACCGCGCTTGGGTCGGACGAGGGCGTCGTACTTCGCGAGCAACTCCGCGAGCTCGAGCTCCTCGGCGCCGCCCTCGCCGATCTCGCTCGCGCCGAGCTCCTCGAGCGCCGCCCCCGGCCCGCTGGACGCCACGCGCCGCGCGGTCCAGGCCGCTCCGGCGTGCGCGAGCTCGATCTCCACGAGCCTGCGTAGAGGCACCTTCTCGCCCTGCTTGCGGAGATCCTCCTTGAGCCGCCGCACCATGACCTGCTCGAGGTCGCCGGCCCGCACGGGGACGCCGCGCGTGAAGCGCTGCGGATCGAGGAGCTCCAAGAGCGCCGAGAAGCTGTTCGAATGGCCGTTGTGCGGCGTGGCGCTCAAGAAGAGCCGATTCTCGAAGCGCGGTGCGACGTCGCGGACGACCTCGGTGATGTTCGAGTCGACGGCGTAGCGCCCCGAGCTCGCCGGCGCGGCGACGTGGGCCTCGTCGAGGATCAGGAGACTCTTCGTCGCGCGTTCGCCGATGCGCGAGAGGAGCGGGTCGCGGTACTCCGGCCGCCGCAGCAGCGCGTGCGAGATGATAAAGCGCGGGTGCGTCCCCCACGGGTTCACGCCGAAGCCGCGCTCCTGGCGCCGACGGCCGATGAACGCGCGGCTCATCACCTCGAAGTGGAGTCCGAAGCGCTTCTGCATCTCCTCGCGCCACTGGAGACACACCGACGCGGGGCACGCGATGAGGACGAACTCGACGCGCTGCCGAAGCAGGAGCTCCTGAAGCACGAGCCCGGTCTCGATCGTCTTGCCGAGGCCGACGTCGTCGGCGACGAAGAGGTTCGCCCGCGGCAGCTGCAGCGCGCGGCGGAGTGGCGTGAGCTGATAGTGCTTCAGCAGGATGCCCGCGCGGAACGGCGCCTGGAAGAGATCGGCCTCGGTCGCCGTGACGCTGCTCCATTTCAGCGCATGGAAATACGCGGCGAACCACCGCGGCGGGTCGACGCGATCGATCGCGCCGAGGCCATGTGCGCCGGGCGTGAGGACGCGCGCACCGAGCTCGAGCTCCCAGAGCACCTCGAGCGGGCGCCCTGGGTTGTCGTCGTCGAGGCAGACGAGCGCGACCGACGTCGACTCGCCTTCGGCGACGGGGTTGCGCACGACCTCGACGAGCCACTGCCGGTGCCGGACGCGCACGATGTCGCCGGCGCGCGGCGCGTACCTCGGAGCATGCTCGGCCGAGAAGATCGGCCTCGGCGGCGCGCTCTCACCGGCGCCGTGAGCCTGGAGGAGGCGGGCGGCGAGCTCGGGCCGCGCGCGCCCCGACTCGTCGAGCCCGTGCGCCTTGCACGCGGCGCGGAGCTCGTCGCGGCCGAGCTCGTCGAGGAGCTGCCGAAACCGAAGGGTCCCCGACTTCGCGAGGGTCTCGGCCTGGGCGTCCCGCGTCGCGCTGGCGGGCAGCCGCACCAGCGCCCGCTCCGACAGCTGCCCGAGCCGCGCCTTCGTGAGCGTCTGCAAGACAGTGCGCGTCGACGGCGCGGTCATCAGGGTCGCCAGCGTAGTCGAGAATCTTCGGCGCGGCGCCCTACGCTCCGTCGCGCTCCGACGCGCTACTGGAGGAGCTGGTTCAAGAGGTCGATGCGGATCGCGATCTTGTACGGCGAGTCGCTCGGCCCCTCGCGCTGGTCGCCCTGGTTCCGGTAGCTGCCCTCGTTGATCGCGATCACCTTGCCGTGCGCGTCGAAGATGGGGCTGCCGCTCGTGCCCGGCGTCGTCTGCGCGTCGTGCTCGATGAGCCACGCCTGCGCGAAGGTCGACGGCTGGCCGTGCGCGTTGGTGACGCGGCCGACGTGCGCGGCGAGGAACGTCGCCGCGGGGTTCTGCGCGTCCATGAGCCGGCCCGGGAAGCCGAGGAGGTAGATCTCGTCGCCCGCGCCGGTGTGCGTGAGCTCCTGCGGCGTCGCGAGCTGGAGCACGGTCGACGCGCGGCCTTGAATGTAGACAACGCCTACATCGGGCGGCACGGTGTCGTTCCGCGAGCTGCGGAACCACGGGTGCGCCTTCGCCGAGATCATCCGGAAGCTCACGCGGCCGCGGCCCTCGTTCTCGAGCGCGACGACGCTCTGCTCCTGCTGGGCGTGCTCGGCGCAGTGCGCGTTCGTCGCGAGCACGTTCGGGCGCACGGCGAACGCCGTGCAGAAGCCGTGGCCGTTCGCGGCGAGCATGAAGATGCCCTTTTTGTACTTCTCGTAGAGCTGCCGGCCGAAGCTCTCGCTCGCGAGCGCGGGCGGCTGACCGGCGATGTGCGGCCGCGCGCCCACGTCGGCGAGATCGCGCTGCAGCTTGTCGATCGCGGCCTGCGAGCGGACGCTCCGAACCGCGAGCGCGACCACGGCGATGAGCGCGACGACGAGCAGGCCCGAGAGGATGCGCACGTTGCGCCGGTGCTCGTCGCGCGTCGCGTGCACGTGCGCCGCGAGGTGCTCCGACGCGGGGTCCTGGCGGAGCGCGCGCGTGATCATCTCGCCGATGGTGCGCGTACCCGGCATCGACCCGGCCGGCGGCGCGAGCAGGATGTTCCGCGACGCAGGCGGCGCGCCCGGCTCGGTCTTCGACGGCAGCGTCGACGCCGCCGCGTGCACGCCCGCCGGCTCCATGTTGGGGATGGCCAGCATCGGATCCGTCTTCGTCCGTCGGCTCGGCGGAGCGTCGTCCGCAGGCGCCGTCTCGTCGTCCGCCAGCGCCGCCGCTTCTTCTGCGGGCGCGTCGGCGATCTTCGACGGCGCGACGTCTCCCGGGGCGGGCTCGTCGTCGACGATCGACAGCGTGAGCGCAGGCCCGCCGGCGCCGAAGATGACCTCTTCGCCCGAGACCAGCTCGTGCCGATCGACGCGCTGCCCGCCGACCCACGTGCCGCCGTCGTTGCCGAGATCGACGAGCACCCAGCGCGTACCCTCGCGCAGCACCTCCGCGTGGTGATCGGCGGCGGGCGCCTCGATCACGACGTCGTTGTCCTCGGCGCGGCCGACGCGCACCACGTCCTGGCTCAGCGTGCGGGGCTCGGCAGCGCCGCGGCCATCGGTGGAGACGAGTCGGAGGGCCAATTCGGGAGCGCAGGGAGGTCGGCTTCGCGGGGTCGACCCGCCGCGCGCCGTCCCCCGGCGGCGGAGCATACCCCGGCCGTCCGCCGTGAACACCATCAGCGCGCGGCGCCCGGCACCTCCGCGCGACGAATCCGGCCGTGCCTCCGCCAGCCGGTCGACAGCAGCCACGTGCGCGGCGCGACGATCGTCTCGTCCCACGGCCCCGCCCGCGGCTCCGCGTCGGCCCAGCCGTCGAACGCGGGCGCCGACGAGCAGGGATCGAGCCGGGTGATCATCCCGGAGCGACGCTTCGCGGCGTGCCGGCGCGCCTGCAGGAGCACATAGGCAATCGCGTCCTGCCGAGGCGAGCGAAGGTAGTTCGACAAGGTGACACGTCAAGGGCTGTCGCCAGGGGGGTCTTCGCAAGGGGCGCGCCGGCGGACAACGCGCCGACGCTCCTCGGGAGGCGGGCGGAGTCGTTCCGCGCGTTGCCCACGGTCGGTCGGGTGAACGACGCACACCACGACCGCGCCTGCCTCCCGCGACCGCCGACGCGCTGTCCACCGGTGCGTCATTGTCTACAGACCTCCTCCCCGCGGCTCGTCTCTCGCGAAGACTCCCCCTCCCGCGCCCATCCCGCGACCCGTCCGCAACCAGTCTTTGCACGCAGAGCCCTGCTAGGTTGCCGGGCATGATCCGACTCCACTCGTTCTGGTACAGCCCCTACGTCGCCAAGGTCCGCAAATGCCTCGAGCTCAAGGGCCTCGCGTTCGAGGTGGTCGAGGTGCCTTATCTCGATCGGCGCGAGCTCTGCGCGCTGACGCGAGGCTACATCCACGTGCCGGTGCTCGAGGACGGCGCGAAGGTCGTGACCGACAGCGCGCGCATCGCGGCCTACCTCGACGAGGCGTACGCGCCTTCGCTGCGGGAGGATCCCGTCGCCGTGGTCGTCGAGCAGTGGGCGGAGGGGCCGCTCGAGGACGCGGCGTTTCGCGTGGCGGCGCCGGGGATGGAGGATCGCTTCGCCGGGCTGCAGGGCGGGCGTGAGGACGCGCGCGCGATTTGGCGTCTGATGAAGGAGCGCCGCTATGGCGCAGGTGCGCTCGACGCTTGGCGGCGCGACGCGGACGCGCTCGGGGCATTGCTCGAGGAGGCGCTCGCGCCGGTGGTCGCGGTCGCGGCGCGCCGGCCCTTCTTCCTCGGCGACGCGCCGACGCTCGCCGACGCGGCCTTGTACGGTCAGCTGTTCATGCTCGAGGCGGCGGTCCCCGGCTGGCTCGCCGCGCGCGCTCCGACGCTCTTGCCGTACGTCGCGCGCGTCGCCGAGGCCCGCGCGGCGCGACGCGCTACGTGAACTGGTTGAACCAGTCGGGGATGGCGTGGAGCGGCAGCTGGTCGCTCACGACGCCGGCGCGCGCGGCCGCTCCGGGCATGCCGTAGACGACCGCGGTCTCTTCGCTCTCGGCCACGACCACGCCGCCGACGCCGCGGATCGCGCGCGCGCCCTGCACGCCGTCGTCGCCCATGCCGGTCAAGATCACGCCGATGCTCCGCGCGCCGGCGATCTGCGCGACGCTCTTCAACAGGCGATCTCCGCTCGGGATGAAGCGGTCGGTGGCGGCAGGCTGCGCGACGCGGACGCGCACGTCGCCGAGCGCGCCGGGGCCGGCGCTGCCGGGCATCGCGAAGAGCTCCATGCACATCTTGCCCGGGCACACGTACGCCGCGCGCGACGTGACGAGATCGCCGTCGCTCGCCTCGACCACGCGGAGGTTGCCCTTGCGATCGAGGCGCTCGGCGAACGTCTTCGTGAACTTGTCGGGCATGTGCTGCGCGATGAAGAAGGCGCCGGGGAAGCGATCGGGGATGCGCCCGAAGAGCTCGAGGAGCGCAGAAGGACCGCCGGTCGACGACGCGATGCCGACGAGGTAGCGGAGCGCGACGGCGCGCGCGGGCACGACGGGCGGCGCCGGCGCCGGGGCGATCTCGGGGATCGACGCGCGCGCCGACGAGAGCGGGGTCGGGCGCGCGGGCGCCGGCGTGAGCGGGCGAAGGTGCCGCACGAGCAGCACCTTGCCGAGGATCTCCTTGCGGATCGGGCCGTCGGGAGAAAACTGCCGGTCTGGCTTCGCGACGAAGTCGATCGCGCCGAGCTCGAGCGCCTTGAAGACGTTCTCTTTGTTGCTGTAGCTCGAGACCACGATCACGGGCGTGGGCTGGCGCGCCATCAAGATGCGCAGGAACGTGAAGCCGTCCATGCGCGGCATCTCGAGGTCGAGCGTGATGCAGTCGGGCCGGAGCTGCGAGGCGAGGCGCAGCGCCTCGTCGCCGTCGCCCGCCTTGCCGACGACCTCGACGTCGTCGCGCCCGGCGAGGATGTCTGCGATGTTCTTGCGGTTGTACGCGCTGTCGTCGACGACGAGCACCCGCAGCGGCTGGGCGGTCATCGCCAAGCCTTCGCCGCGCGCGCGGAGCAGAGGGGTTCTTGCAGCATCACGGGTTGAAATCGAAGCGAGATTGGGAGCGCGGCTTCCTGTACACGAGGTCGTCGCGGAGGTGCACGAGCTCGAACGCCGTCGACACGTTCAGGAGCGACTCGGAGTGCCCGAGCAGCAGAAACCCGCCGGGGAGCAGGCGGTCGTAGAACATGTCGATCACGCGCCGGCGCGAGGCGTCGTCGAAATAGATGAGCACGTTCCGACAGAAGATCACGTCCACGCGGCCGACGACGAGCGCGCGCGTCGCGTCGAGCAGGTTCAGGTGGCCGAAGTTGCAGTTGCCGCGGAGCTCCTCGGCCACCGACGCGCCGTCGTTTCGCTCGACGAAATAGCGCTTCTTCATCTCGACCGAGGTGGCGCGGAACGAGGCCGGCCCGTACACGCCGCGGCGCGCGGCGGCCACGCAGCGCCGCGAGATGTCGCTCCCGAAGACGCGGAGCGCCGTCGGCTCGGTGTAGAGGCCGCTCTCGCGCGTCGTGATCGCGATCGTGTAGACCTCCTCGCCCGTCGAGCAGCCGGCGCTCCACACGCTGATGCGCCCCTCCGACGCGGCGAGCATCGGCAGGATCTCGAGCCGGTACGCGCGGAGCTGGTAGGCCTCGCGGAAGAAGTACGTCTCGTTCACGGTGACGAGATCGATCGCCTCCTCGAGCTCGGCGCGGCCGCGCTCGTGGAAGCGCAGGAACTGGTGGTACTCGCCGAACGACGAGAGGCCGAGCGCGTTCACCCGCTCGCGCAGGCGCCGCTCGAGGAGCGGGCGCGAGTCGGCGCCGAACGCGAGGCCGCACGTCTCGTTGAAGAGCTCGCGCAGGAGGCGGAACTCGGGCAGATCGAGGTGGACCTCGTCGGCGCGGAGCACGCTACCGCCCTTCCCGACGCGACGGGATCCCCGACGGCGGGCTCGATCGGCCGTGCGATCCGAGCGCGTCCTCGAGCGTGGCGCGCACGTCGGGGTTCGTCTCGACGGTGAGCCGGCGGCCGAGCTCGACGCGCACGCGCGGCGCGTCACGCGGGGCGAGCGCCTCCGCCGCGAGCCTGCGCACGGCGGGCGACGCGTGGCCGAGCGCCTGCACCGCCGCCTCCCACCCGTCGTCGCGCGCGGCGAGCTGCAGCACCGCCGCGCTGCTCACCGCGTCGTCGGCGTGCTCGAGCCCCGCGGCGAGCGCGCGCGCGGTCGACACGACGTCGGGCGCGTGCGCGAGCGCCTCGACCGACGCGAGCGCGACGACGCTCGACGCGTGGCGGGCGAACGACGCGAGCGCGAAGAGCAGATCGTCGGGCGGCGCGTCGGCGCGCGCGGCGAGCCCGTCGCCGATGGCGCGCACGGCCGCCGCGACGAGGTGCGGGGAGCCGGATCGCTCGACGAGCTCGAGGATGCGCGCCGCGAGCCCCGCCGACGCGGGCATGTCCGGGATCGTGTCCCGCCCGCCCTCACGCAGGGCGCCCTCGGCGCCGAACGCCCCTGCGTTCGCCGCGTCGAC
>DASYCF010000605.1:0-2194 GCA_036500365.1 Byssovorax sp. | reverse complement strand
CAGATTCGCGGCGGTCGCCGACGGGTGCAGCGAGAGCGCGTGGCAGAGGTAGCGATAGAAGTCGCGGCGTCCGAGGGTCGCGTTGCGACAATACGTGAGGCGGAAGCCGGCGGCGGGCAGGCGCCTGCGCAGGGCGCGCAGGACACAGGTCTTGCCGACGCCGGGCTCGCCGAGCAGAAGCACGCTCTGACGGTCCATGAGCGCCTCCTCGACGTCGTCGACGAGGCTGGTCTTGCTCGCAGGGAGCCAGAGATCCGCGTCGTCGATTTCCTTCGTGAAGGGCGAGAAACGGAGGCCAAACGCGCTGAGATCAGAAGAGGTCGCCATCGTCGTCCTCCTTCTTGTCGAGCGTGCGGCCCGGGTCGAAGTCGACGGGCTTGTCGGCGCGTGCGGGCCGCGGACGCTTCGGCGGCCTGTGTTTCTTCGAATTGGCGGTCGGGTCGACGACGCGGAGTTGCACGATCTTGCCCTCGAGCTCGAGCACCGGCGTCGCGCTCTCGAAGAAGCTCGTCGCGACGGTGACGACCTGGCTGGCGAGGTAGCCATAGGGCACCTCGTACACGACGCCCCCGACGCTGACCGTCGAGTCGCGGCGCACGCGGCGGCGCGTGCGCACGGTGAGCGCCTCCTTCAGCTGCTCCTTCTCGACGAGGACCTTCTCCCCCGTGGCGAAGACGACGGCGGGCGCGCGGCCGAGGATCCCGGCGTGCGGCGCATTCTGATAGAAGCGCGCGAGCCAGGTGCGCAGCCGCTGCTCGATATCGGCAAGCGTCGCCACCTGACCGATGTGGTCGAGGGCCTCTTCGCGGAGCCGACGCCAGAAGCGCTCCATCTTCCCCCGCGCGGGTGCGTCGTACGGCTTCGCGTGCAGGAGCGAGACGCCGAGCCGCGAGCACGCGACTTGGAGGACCTCACCGCGATAGGTAGAGCCGTTGTCGAGGTAGATCGCGTCGGGCTTGCCGTGCTCCATCAGCGCCTGGCTGAAGATGGACAGCATCGTCTCCTCCCGCTCGTTGTCGCTCACGCGGAGCGCCACGACGAATCGTGACGCGTCGTCGAGCATCGCATGCACGCGCACCGGCGATCGCCGCCCCGCGAGCGTGAGCGTGGGCCCATGGCATACGTCGCCGTGCCAGAGCGCGCTCGGGCGCTCGGCCTGCCACCTGAGGCGCGTCTTGCCGCCCTGTCCGTCGCCGTCCACGTCCTGGCAGCGGACGAGGCCGCGCTCGGCGTACATGCGGCGGACCGTGCCGACCTTCACTTCGGGAGGGATGCGCCCGTCGTCGATCAGCGTGCGCAGGATGAGAGTCGCGGTGACCTCGGGACGCTCGCGGCGAATGTCGCACAAGAGGTCGCGCGTCTCGGGATCGAGGTCGCGACCACGTCCCTTGTCGGCGCGGCCACGAGGCGCGAGGGCCTCGAGGCCGCCGCGCTTGAAGGCATAGAGCCAGCGCTCGAGCGTCGGGACGGAGTAGCAGCGCGTGTTGTCGCTGCCGGGCGGCCGCACGCGCTGCTCGCTCGCAGTCCGCAGCAGCTCCGCGCGCTCGCCGTGCGTCAGGGATCGCACCGTGATCGCGCCAATGAGGCTGTGGCGGAAGACCGCCACCTCCTCGCCGTGATGCTTGGGGGTCAAAGTATCCATCGTCACTCCTTCGCGGACGTCGTGTCCGCGAGGGGCGTCATGCCGGCGCCGCGCGGCGCCGTGCCCGATCCTCATCGGTGGACGCGGCGTCACCGCACGTCCCGGCGCGCGACGGACGTCGTGTCAGGCGGGCGCGACGACCGCGTCGTCGACGTCGATCAGGCCGCGATCGTCGCCCCGGCGAACGACGCCGCCGCCAGATCGGCGCCGAGCGCACGCCCCGCCCGCGCCGCGAGGATGAGCGTGACCTGCTCGGCGGCGCGACGTCGCGTCAGCTCGCCGAGGCCGCGTACGCCGAACAGCTCGCCGTCGCGCGCGGCGTCGATCCACCGCGTCACCGTGACCCAGCGGTCGCGGGCCGCGACGCCGACGACCTTCGAAGGGCTCGTCTTGCAGCGAACCGCCGCGCTCGGTTCGCCGCGCCCGTACGCCTCGAGAGCGACCGCGATCGCGCCCGCGCCGTACGCCCGTCGGCGCAGGACGTCGCGCGGTCCGACCACGATCACCGCCTTGCACGAGCGACACCGGTATCGCCTCATCCGCGCCGCCCGG
>DASYCF010000604.1:0-7019 GCA_036500365.1 Byssovorax sp. | reverse complement strand
CGTCCGAGCCGATCCATCGTCTTGCCGCCAACAGCCTTACGCGCCACCGCAGCGTGAAGATCGGTACGCACGAGGTCAAGCTTCACGCGAGAGCTCGCCGCGAATTGTGGCGCGCACCTCGCGTGAGGGGCGTCCCTATCGGCCGAGGGCTGCTCCGTCGCCGTCGACGTCGAGCCACAGCGGCGCCGTGATCGCGAACGGCAGCATCTCGGCCGGATCGCCGTGTAGCACGGGCTCGAGCGGTCGTGCGCCGCGCGCGACGACGGCGACGAACGAGTCCGCGGCGAGCTCGACCTCGACGCGGGTGCCATGCCGAACGACGCGGGGAGCTCGCGCGGACGCCCTTCGTACGACGTGGACGCGGATGTCGTAGCTCGTCGCACCACGGCGCGTCGTGTGTGCTTCTGCGCAGCCGAGGCCGCAGCCGACCGGCACCCCCTCTCCGGCGACGCCGCCGGCGACGACGACGATCTCGGTCACGTCGACCCAGGCGGCCCGCTCCACGTGCGCGGTCAAGTCGAGCCCGCTCGCGCCCACGGTCGCGCGGCCGCCCTCGCGGACCGACGCGCCGCGCAGCGTGATGAACGGCCCGTTGCTAAGGACGACGTCGCGCTCGTCGCGCAGGCCCTCGACGAGCGCGGCCGCCGTGAGCTTCGCCGGGTCCTCGTCGGCGACGCGGATCCACGTGCGCGGGTAGCCGGCCTCTTGCCCGACGACGCCGTGCGTGTCGGTGTTCGCCGTCGGCGTGACGGGGTGGCCGGCGGCGAGCATCGCCCACAGATCTTGGAGGACGCGGTCGCGCGCGGCGGCATGGCGGCCGCTCCAGACCTCGAGCGCGTCGAAGTCCGGGTCGTAGCCGGCCTCGTGCGCGCCGCTCGCGTCGACGCCGAACTGCTCGAAGTAGCCGATGCGGTTCGGCGCCCGCGGGTGGTTGATCTGGAGGATCGGTCGCAGCGAGCCGCCGTCGGCCGAGAGGGCGCGCGCGGCGGCGAAGAGCTCGCGCACGGGTCGATCTCGAACGACGAGGGCGCCGCCGCGCGGCTTCGACGGGTCGGCGACGAGCGGGAACACGTTGGCGTGTCCCCACGGCGCGCGGCTCGCGTCCGACGTCAGCTCGTCGCCCGCGAACGACTTGAAGAAAGGAGCCAGCCCGAGCGCCTCGATCGCGGGCGCGAAATCGACGACGTGGTTGTGCTCGCTCGCGACCGCGCACGCGACGCCCTCGACGGCGTTCGCCACGACGCGCTCCTGGACCGTGACGCCGGAGTCGAAGCTCCACGCGGTGTGCTGGTGCAGATCGCACGCGACGAAGCCCGACGTATCGACGACGCGGCGGAGCGCGAGCGGGACGTCGGCCGTCGCGCCCTCGTCGACCGCGAGCGTCGCCTCGGCGAGGTCGTATGCGGGACCGCGCGACGCGACGACGCGGTAGCGGCCTGGAGCAGCGGCGATCTCGGCGCGCCCGTGCGGCGCGTTCTCGGGCGGCGCGGCGAGCGCGCCCGTGGCGGCGTCGAAGAGCTGGATCTTGGCCGGGATCGCGCCGCCGTCCTCGGTCACGACGACGCGCAGGCGCGACGGCTGGGACACGACGAGCCGCGCCTTGGTCACGGCGCCCGCCACGATGGTGACCTTGGCCTCGGCCGACGCGGCGCGGCCGTCGCCCTCGAAGCGCGCCGTGTACACGCCGGGCGCGAGCTCGGCCGCGAGCTCTCCGCCGACGGCCCGCACGTACAGCGGCGCGAGCGTGGCGGGCGCGCTCGGATCGACGGCGGGCGTGAGCACGACGCGCGACGCGACCGGCGCGACGGCGGCGCCCTGCGCGTCGACGAGATCGACCGCGAGCCCGCCGGGCGACGCGCCGCCGAGGTACGCGAGCTCGCTCTCGACCGCGACCGTGTCGCCCCGCTGTGCGACCACCAGCGCGCGCTTGTATCGAGCCTTTTGTCCGGGCGAGAGCGCGATCTTCTGTGCGTACGTCGCGTTCGTCCACGCCGTGCCGCTCTTCGAAACGATCGCGGGCGCGTCGCCCGTCGCGCACTCACCGGGCGCGCACGGGATCGGCACGAGCGCGTACGCGACGGCTCGGCCCACGCCGGCGACGAACGGGCCCGCATACGCCCCCGCGAAGCCGGCGGGCGCGCCGGGCGCGATCTTCTCTGCGCCGCCCCACTGGATCGCGTCGCCGAGGTCGATCGGATCGAGCGGGCGCGGGCCCTTGTTCTCGAGCTCGGTCGTGATCTCGAGGGCGCGGCTGCCGGGCGCGAGCGCGTAGCGCGTCGAGACGGCGAGCGTCGGCTCGTAGAGCTCGTGGCCCGTCACGTCGACGACCGCGGTCCCGTCGCCGAGGACCTTCGTCGCGAGGTGCTCATAGACCGCCTGCCGGGGGAAGACGCCGAAGTACGTGAACATCTGGCCGAGCTCGTCGACGCGCGCGCGCACGTCGGCCGCGTCGACCACGTTGCCGCCGCTCTCCGCGAAGCCGACGCCGGGGCCGAGCGCGTCGACCACGACCCGGATCTCGTCGTTCTCGAGCGCCCAGTCGCCGCTCTTGCCGATCGCGAGCGCGCCCTTCAGCGCGCCGGCTTGGCCCTCGATGCGCGCGACGCGCGCGGCGGGCTTCGCGTCGGCGTTCGCGCAGCCGTCGCGGCCGTTGTCTCCGCGGCGCCATCGGCACACGACCGCGAGCCGCTCGGCGGCGCCCTCGCGCACCTCGACGCCGCCGCCCTGGGTCGGCGCGACGCACCCCGCGAGCGCGACGACGGCGAGGGCGCGAGCACGCACGCCGCGAGAGACCCGCGTGCCCGGTCGCTCCTTGGGCGGAGCCGTGCGCGGCGATTCTTCACGCCCGGCCGGGAGGGGACACATTAGCGTGCGCTTCGCATGGCTTCGATGGTCGAGGTGCGCGGGCTGACGAAGACGTACCGCGTGCACGAGCGCCCGCCAGGCCTCCGCGCCGCGCTCAAGTCGGTCTTCCACCGCGAGTATCGCTCGGTCGACGCCGTGCGCGATCTGTCGTTCTCGGTCGAGGCGGGCGAGCGCATCGGCTTCCTCGGGCCGAACGGCGCCGGCAAGACGACGACGCTCAAGGTGCTCGCCGGCCTCCTCGTGCCGACCGCGGGCGACGCGACGGTCGCCGGGTTTCGTCCGCAGGATCGCGCGCCGGAGTTCTTGAAGCGCATCACCCTCGTCATGGGCCAGAAGCAGCAGCTCATCTGGGACTTGCCGCCGGCGGAGACGTTCGAGCTCAACCGCGCCCTCTACGAGACCCCGAAGGCGGAGTTCGACGCGACGCTGCGCGAGCTCGACGGGCTGCTCGACCTCGGCGCGATCTCGAGGAAGCCGACGCGCCAGCTCTCGCTCGGAGAGCGCATGAAATGCGAGCTCGCCGCGGCGCTCTTGCACCGGCCGCGCGTGCTGTTCCTCGACGAGCCGACGATCGGCCTCGACGTGACGATGCAGCTCGGCGTGCGCGAGTTCATCCGCGCGTACAACGAGCGCAGCGGCGCGACCGTGCTCCTGACGTCGCACTACATGGACGACGTCGCGTCGCTCTGCCGGCGGGTGGTCGTCATCGATCACGGTCACCTGCGCTACGACGGCGACCTCGCCGCGCTCGTCGCCGCGGTGCAGCCCGACAAGCGCGTCTCGCTCAAGTTCACGCCGGGCGACGTCGATCGCGCCGCGCTCGAGAAGGTCGGCACCGTGCTCGAAATCGAGGCGACGCGGGCCGTCGTCCGCGTGCCGCGAGGCGATCTCCGGGGCGCCGTCGGTCACCTGCTCGCGCTGCCCGGCGTCGCGGATCTCACGGTGGAGGACCCGCCGCTCGAGGAGGTGATGCGCGAGCTCTTCGAGCGCCCCGACGTCCACCCAGGCGAGCGAGCCAAGGAAGACCCCGCCGCCGATCGCGCCGCGGTCAGCGAGGAGTGAGGCAGCGGACGGCGGCCGCACGCCGGCGGGCGCGCGCGACGAGCGCCGTCGTGACGACGCTCGCGAGCACCGACGCGGCGACGATCGCGATCGACCGAACCTGTTGGACACCGCGGCGCGCGCGCGACGTCACGAGCCGAAGCCGTGACGGACGATGATACGCTGCGCCCGATGAGCGGCTCGCCGGCGGGCGTTTTCTCGAGGCGGCGCGCGGGCCTCGTCGCGGCGCTCACGCTCGTCGCGCCCAGCCCCGGACCTTCTCCAACGCCTTCGGCGACGACGACGCGCACGCCCGCCGAGGTCGCGCTCCCGGGCGCGTCCGAGTCGGCCGCGATCAGGGCCGCGCGAGGCGGCGTCACGCTGCGCCGCGCGCTGGCGCCCGAGTGACCACGGCGGGCGCACCGGCGTTCGCGTCGCTTCGGTCGGCGGCGCGCGCGTACCCCACGCTGCTCCGCGTCGGCTTCGCGGAGGCGCTCGCGTACCGCGCCGAGATGCTCGTGTGGATGCTCACGACGACGATGCCGCTCGTGAGCCTCGCGCTCTGGAGCGCGGTCGCCGACGGCGGGCCCGTCGGCCGCTTCGATCAGGCCGCGTTCACGCGCTACTTCCTCGCGACGCTCGTGGTGCGTCAGCTCTCCGGGTGCTGGCTCGTGTGGCAGCTCAACCAGGACATCCGCTCGGGCGCGCTCTCGCGCCGGCTGCTCCGCCCCGTTCACCCGCTCGTGACGTACAGCGCGGAGAACCTCGCCGCGCTCCCGCTCCGCGCCGCGATCTCGCTGCCCATCGCGATCGCGCTGCTCGTCTCGACGCGGGGCGGCGCGCCTTCGCTGTCGGCCGTCGCGATCGGCGCCGCGTCGATCCTCGGCGCGTGGCTCCTCAACTTCTTCTCGATGGCGATCGTCGGCGCCCTCGCGTTCTTCCTCGAGAGCTCGACCGCGATCTTCGAGGCGTGGCTCGTCTTGTTCATGGTGCTCTCCGGGTACCTGTTCCCGCTCGAGCTCTTCCCCGCGTGGGCGCGCGACGTCGCGTTCGCGCTCCCGTTCCGGTTCGGGATCGGCTTCCCGGTCGAGGTCCTCAACGGGCTCAGCACCGGCGCCGACGCGCTCCGCGGCCTCGCGCTCCAGTACGCGTACGTGGCCGGGTTCGCGGTGGTCGGGATCGTCCTGTTTCGCGTCGGGACGCGGCGCTTCGTCGCGTTCGGGGGCTGACGCGTGACGCGCTACTTGCATCTGCTCGGCGTCGAGCTCCGTCTCTCGATCGCGACGAGCATGCAGTACCGCTCGAACTTCGTCGTCGACGGCTTCGTGTCGCTGCTCTGGACGACGCTCGGCCTCGTCCCGCTCTTCGTCGCCTTCCGCGCGCGCCCGGCGATGAGCGGGTGGACGTTCGACGAGGCGCTGGTCGTCGTGGCGTGGTTCACGCTGCTCAAGGGCCTGCTCGACGGCGCGGTGAGCCCGTCGCTCCTGCAGGTCGTCGATCAGATCCGGCAGGGCACGCTCGACTTCGTGCTGCTCAAGCCGGCCGACTCGCAGTTCCTCGTGTCGACCGCGCGCTTCGAGCTCTGGAAGGGGCTCGACGCGCTCGCCGCGATCGCGGTGTTCGTCGCTGCGTTCGTGCGGCTCGGGCGCGCGCCGTCGGCGTCCGGCCTCGCGGTCGCCGCCGCGCTCCTCGCGTGCGCGACGCTGGTCCTCTACTCGGTGTGGATCCTCGTCATCGCGGCGGCGTTCTGGGTCGTGCGGCTCGACAACCTCGCGTACCTGTTCAGCTCGCTGTTCGATTTCGCGCGGTGGCCGGCGACGATGTTCAAGGGCGTCGTGCGCGTGATCTTCACGGTCGTCGTGCCGCTCGCCGTGCTGACGACGTACCCCGCGGAGGCGCTCCTCGGCCGGCTCGCGCCGTCGACCGCGGCGTTCTCGATCGCGGGGTCGATCGCGTTCGCGTGGCTCGCGCGCCGCGTGTGGCTCTTCGCGATCCGGCGGTACACGTCGGCGTCGAGCTGAGGCCCGTCGACGTTGTACGCGCGCGCTGCAGGAACCTTCCCACGCTTGTTTTCCAGTGGTTTTCGAAGAGATTCTAGGCGCGCGCCGCGGCGTCGCGAGCTAGCCTCGAGGCATGCGCCTCACCTCGATGCGTGCGTTCGCGTTCGGCTCGTTCTTCGTCGCGGCCGCGCTCGCCGCGTGCGCGCCGATGCGCGACGACGATCCGCTTCCGGCGACGCCGTCGTCGCCGGCCCCCGCGGTGGGCCAGTGGAGCCCGTCGACGGCGCCGAACGCCGAGCCGCCGCTCACCGCCGCTCCGATCTCGACGCCGCCGCAGGCGCCGCCGCTCCCGCAGTGGCAGATCCCGACGGCGTGGCCGTTCCCCATGCCGGCGCCGCAGCAGCAGCCCACGCCGCGGCAGCCGCAGCGCCCAGCGCCGCAGCAGCCCGCGCCGGCTTGGCCGACGACGTGGACCTTGCCGTCGGCGTGGCCGAGCGCGTGGCCCGTCCCGCAACAGCCGCCGCAGACGCCGCAGCAGAGGCCGCCTGCCCAGCCGCAGCAGCCGCCGCGCGCGTCGGCGCCGAGCTGGCCCACGCTGCCGGGCTTCCCCGCGCTGCCGGGCGCGCCCGCGTCGAACGACGCCGCGCAGCGCTGCGTCGATCGCATCAACGGCTACCGCGCGACGAAGGGCCTCGGTCCGCTCAAGCGCTGGGCCGACGGCGAGAGCTGCGCCAACTCGCAGTCGAAGGACGACGGCGCGTCCGGCCAGGCGCACGGCACCTTCGGCCGCTGCAAGGAGCACTCGCAGAACGCGTGCCCGGGCTGGCCGCAGCCGGCCGAGTCCGCGATCGACGGCTGCCTCCAGATGATGTGGAACGAGGGCCCGGGCTCGTTCCCCGAGCACGGCCACTACGAGAACATGGTCGACAAGAAGGTGACCGAGGTCGCGTGCGGCTTCGCGACGATGTCGAACGGCAAGCTCTGGTCGGTCCAAGACTTCCGCTGACCGACGCGCGCGCGATCCTCCTCTAGAGAGGGTTCAGTCGCCGTCCTCCCAGCCGCGCTGCCCGGCGAGTCGCGCCGTCGGCGACCGCGTCGGCGCTCTGCGCGGCG
>DASYCF010000603.1:0-10930 GCA_036500365.1 Byssovorax sp. | reverse complement strand
CGCTCGAGGAGCGGTGGCTCTACGAGGCGACGTGGGAGTGTTACCTGCCGCTGTGCGATCTGCTCGACCGGCTCGCCTCGAGCGGCGTCCACGCGCCGTTCACGCTTTCCGTGTCGCCGCCGCTCGCGGCGATGCTGCGCGACGATCTTTTGTGCGCGCGCTTCGAAGATCACCTCGAGCGGCTGGAGCGGCTCGTGACCGGCACGCGGCGCTTCTTGCCGAGCGCGCTCGCCGACGTGCTCGACTTCTACAGGCGGCGGCTCGCCGGCGTCCGCGCGGCGTGGGATCGCGTGGGCGGCGACGTGCTCGGCGCGCTCGCGGCGCACGCGCGGGCCGAGCGCGTCGAGCTCTGGACGAGCGCGGCGACGCACGCCTACCTCCCGGGCCTCCTCGGCGCTCGCGCGTCGCTCCGCGCGCAGCTCAGGCTGGGCGTCGCGGCGTTCACGCGTTGGTCGGGCGCGCCTCCGAGCGGGCTTTGGCTGCCCGAGTGCGCGTTCGATCCAGCGTTCGAGCCCGAGCTCGCCGCCGCCGGCGTCGCAGTCACCGTCCTCGACGCGCACGGCCTCGACCTCGCTCGACCGCGGCCGCGCCTCGGCGCGCGCGCGCCGGTGCTCAGCCCCAGCGGCGTCGCCGTGTTCGCGCGCGATCCCGAGGCGTCGGAGGACGTGTGGTCGCGCCGCGCGGGATACCCGGGCGACCCCGTGTACCGCGACTTCTACCGCGATCTCGGCTTCGACCTGCCCGAGGCCGCGCTCGACGGCGAGGTCGGGCCCGCCGGGACGCGCGTCATGACCGGGCTCAAGCTGCATCGCATCACGGGGCCGGGCGACGCGAAGGCCGCCTACAACCCCGACGCAGCGGCGCGCCTCGCGCGGGCTCACGCGCGCGATTTCGTCGAGCGGCGCGCGCGAGCCCTCGGTGAGGCCGACGGCGCCGACGCGATCGTCGTGGCGCCCTTCGACGCCGAGCTCTTCGGCCACTGGTGGTTCGAGGGCCCCGTGTTCCTCGAGGAGGCGCTCGTCGCGCTCGCCGAATCTGCAGCGGCAGGCGGTCCCCGGCCCGAGTCGCTCGCGTCGAACGCCGCGCGGCGCGGGGCCCTCGAGGTCGTCGAGCCCGCCGCGTCGACGTGGGGCGAAGGCGGCTTCGGCGACGCCTGGCTCGGCCCGAAGGCCGCGCACCTCGTGCGTCACGTCGCCCACGCAGAGCGTGCGGTGCTCGACGCGCTCGCGCGCGCGCGCCACGCGCCGCCGACCTCGCCGCGCGGCCGCGCGATCGACCAAGCCCTCGTCGAGCTCTTGCTCCTCGAGGCGAGCGACTTCGCGTTCATGATCTGGCGGAGCGAGATGGCCGAGTACGCGGAGGCTCGCGTCCGTTCTCACGCGTCTCGCGCCGTCCGCCTCGCGCGGGCCGCCACGAAGTCCGAGCTCGACGCGGACGACATCGCGCTCGTCGACGCGGTGACGCATCGCGACTCGCTGTTCGCCGACCTCCGCGGCGAGCCGCTGCGCGCCGCCTTCGATCCCTGACCGCCGCGTCCGCCGAATTCAGGCGAACGCCACGAAGGCGAAATCTTGCTGGGACGATGAAGTTCTTTTCGTCGCTGCGATCGCGGCTAGGATCCTAGCCCTATGGACAGCTCGCGCATGCGCGGTTCGCGTCGTCATCAGGGCTGCTGGTTCGCGTGCGGGGCTGTCCTCGGCGCGACGCTGCTCGTCGCGGGGCCTGCGCTCGCTCAGGATTTGCCGCCGAACTACGCGCCTCCCGCCGCGCCGCCTCAGGGGTACGCGCCGCCTCCCGGGTACGCGCCTCCGCCCGGCTACGCGCCGCCTCCGGGATATGCACCTCCGCCCGGCTACGCGCCGCCGCCGGGATACGCCCCTGCGCCGGGCTACGCGCCTCCGCCCGGCTACGGCCAGCCGTACGTCGTCGGCGCCCCGCCGTATGCTCCCTACGGCCAGCAGGGTCCGATGGGCCCGCAGGGCGAGATGGTGCGGCGGAGCCCCGGCGCGATGGCCGGCGGCATCGTCCTCATCTCGCTCGGCGCCGTCGCGACCATCGCAGGTGTGGCCGTGTTCGCGGCGGCGAACAGCGACTGCTACGGCAGCATCTGCGCCAGCGACGGCGGATCGACGAACCCCGCGGGCGTCGGCCTCATGGTCGCCGGCCTCGCCGGCATCGGCATCGGTATCCCGCTCACCATCTGGGGCGCGCGCCACGTGCCGGCCGCGCCCGCCGGCGCAGCGCCCATGGCCGAGCCCGCCTACGTGCCGAAGCTGACCGTCGGCTCGCGCACCACGCTGTCGATGCGCTTCTGAGCTTGCGCGAGCGCCGGCTTCAGCCTTGGGTGCAGTTCGAGCCGGAGTGACCCAGGATCGTGAGCGTCCACGTGGCGCTCACGCCGCACGCGCCGCCGGAGATGTAGCGGACCTCGAAATAGATCGTGCGGTCGTCGGTCGAGCCGAAGTTGTCGTCCCAGGTCTCGCAGAGCTGCGACGGCGTGCCCGTCGTGCCCGAGATCGGCGCCGCGTTGCACGAGCCGTCGTACGCGAACACCTGGAACACGACGCCGGACGGGTAGTCGAGTGACGCGGCGTACGAGAGCGAGTTCGGGAAGTCCGAGTCCTCGGTCACGTCGACGGAGAACCACGCCGACGTGTCGCCGTTCTCGATGAGCGGGCCGGGGCTCGAGTCCGTGTCGCCGGTGATCGACCCGAGGTTCGACGCCGAGTTGCACGTGACCGGACCCACGTGGTCGCACCCACCGGTGCCGGTGCCCGTCGACATCCCGCCGAGGCCGCCCATGCTCGAGCTCGTGCTCATGCCGCCGAAGCCGCCGCCGAAGCCGCCCGCGCCGGACACATCGCCCGTCGACGTCGACGGTCCGACGTCCGCAGTCGACGTATCCGACGGCATCGTCATGTCGTGACCGCCGCGGCCGGTCTCGCCGCCGAAGCTCCCGCTGCTCAGGTTCTGAAAGCCCGTTTCATTCAGCGAGTCACCCTTTGCACATGCGAAGCTGGCGATGACGACCGCGGCAGACAGGGCGAGGGCGCGGCGAAGCATGGACGGAGCATAACCGGGATCACGGGTCTTTTGATCTCGGCGCAAGCGGTGTACCCGTGCGGGCGCCGTTCGACATGCGCCCACCTCCCTCGGAAATCGCTCTCGCGCGCCGTGTGGCGCGCGCGGCCGCAGCGCTCGTCGTGCTCGCGGGCGCCCTCACCGCGGCCTCCCCCGCGGCGGCTCAACAGTCGCCCGGCGTCACGCCGCCGCAGGTCGTCGAGCACGTCGACGCCGTCTATCCGCCGTCGCGGCAGGCCGAGGGCGTCGAGGCGAACGTGCTGCTGTTCGTCACGGTCGAGAAGGACGGCACCGTGTCCGAGGCTTCGGTCGCGAGCTCGGGCGGCGACGAGTTCGACGAGGCCGCGCTCGCCGCCATCAAGGGATGGAAGTTCGCGCCCGCGACGAAGGGCGGCGCCGCAGCGCGCGCGCGCATCAAGGTGCCGTTCCATTTCGCCTCGGAGCCGCACGTGCCCGAGCCGCCGCCTCCGCCGCCGCCGCCGAGCGCGTCGAAGCCGCCCGCGTCGGCGACGCCATCGGCCGCGCCGCCGGCGAGCGCCGCGCCGAGTGAGCTCCCCGCCGCGACGAACCTGCCGCACGCCGTCGCCGAGCCGGGCAAGCCGATCGAGATCCACGTCGTCGGCAAGCCGAACCCCCCGCGGCGCTCGACCAGCGACTTTCGCCTCGACACGGAGGTCTTGTCCGACGCGCCGCACGCGACCGCGGCCGACCTCCTGCAGTCGGCGCCGGGCTTCGTCGTCGGGCACCCGGAGGGCGCGGCGAGCGCGCAGCGGATCGTCCTCCGCGGGTTCGACGCCGATCACGGGCAAGACGTCGAGTTCACCATCGGCGCCATCCCGGTGAACCAGATCTCGCACCTGCACGGGCAGGGCTACTCGGATCTCAACGTCGTCATCCCCGAGACGGTGCGCTCGGTGCGCGTCCTCGAGGGCGTGTTCGATCCCGCGCAGGGCGACTTCGCGGTCGCGGGCAGCGTCGACTACGACCTCGGCGTGACGGACCGCGGGACGCGCGTTCGGACGACGTACGGCTCGTTCGGGACGGCGCGCGCGCTCGCGCTGTGGGCGCCCGAGGGTCAGGCCGAGGAGACGTTCGCGGCGGCCTCGCTCCAGCGCACGAGCGGCTTCGGCACGAACCGCCAAGGCGACTCCGCGAACCTGACGGGGCAGGTGCGGATCGAGCTCCCGGGCGACGTCGCGACCACGCTGCACGTCGCGACGTACGCCGCGCGGAGCGGCCTCGCAGGCGCGGTGCGGCGCGACGACGTCGACGCGGGGCGGATCGATTTTTACGGCACGTACAACACGCCGCAGGCGCTCGACCAGTCGGCGACCACCTCGCGCTCGCAGGTCGCGCTGTCGTTCGATCGCAACGCGCCCGACGGCTCGCAGATGAACGCCGCGGTGTGGGCGGCGTACGCGACGTACCTCTCGCGGCTCAACTTCACGGGCTTCGAAGTCGAAGACGCCGCGGCGCCGGGCCTCTTCCCGGGCGACATGGCCGAGCAGCGCAACGACGACGCGGGCGTCGGCGCGCGCCTCCTGTATCGCTCGCGCCGCCTCCGGCCGTCGACGTGGCTCTCGGCGACGCTCTCCGCTGGCGCGACCGGGCGCGCCCACACGATCGAGCAGGCGCAGGATCGGCTCACCGAGCCCGACGACGTCGTGTGGCAGAAGGACATCGACGCGACCGTGCGGGTGAGCGAGCTCGGCATGTGGGGCGAGGTCGCGTTCGACTTCTCGAAGTACGTGCACCTGCGCGGCGGCGCGCGCGGCGACTTCGCCTCGTTCGACGTCGCCGATCGGCTCGCCGCGCCGCCTGCGAACGCGCCGCCGGGCGCGACGCCCGGTCAGAGTCGGACGGCGAGCGGCGTCGCCGGGGCGCCCCGCGCGACGCTCGAGGTCGACGCGCTGCCGTGGCTGCGCCTCATCGGCTCGGCGGGCATCGGCCACCGCACGCCGGAGGCGCTGCAGCTGACCGACGGCGAGAAGGTGCCGTTCACCATCGTCGACAGCTACGAGGTCGGCGTGCGCGTGTCGGACCGCTCGAGCGTGAACCTCACCGCGGCGCTCTTCGAGACGAAGCTCTCGCAGGATCTGTCGTTCGAGGCGCTCGAGGGCTCGTTCGAGACCATCGGCCCGACGACGCGCAAGGGCGTGGTCGTCAGCGCGACGGCGACGCCGATCACGGGCTTCAACGCGTCGGTGAGCATGACGGCCGTCGACGCGCGGCTCGACAACCCCGAGCCCGACGCGACGAAGGTGCCGTTCGTGCCGCCGGTCGTCGTGCGCGCCGACGTCGGCTATCGAAGGCCCGTCGCGACGCTGTGGGACAAGTCGGTCGACGCGCACCTCGGCTACGGCGCGACGTTCCTCGGGCCGCGCCCGCTCACGGACTCGATCGACTCGCCCGCGACCTTCGTCGTCGACGCGTCGGCCGGCGTGAAGCGGGACTTCCTCGCGCTCGACGTCGACATCATGAACCTGTTCGACCAGAAGTACGCCGAGCAGGAGTACTACTACGCGTCGAACTGGCACACGGGCCCGAGCGCCACGGCGCCCGTCGAGCACATCTCGCCGGGCGCGCCGTTCACCCTGCTCGTGAGCCTCACGCTGTCGCTCTGAGCTATTGCTGCGGGTCCGGCTCGTCGTCGGTGGGCGCGGGAGGCGGCGGCGGCTTCGGCGGCGTGTGCTTCGGCGGCTTCGCGGGCTTCGTCAGCAGCGCCGCGCGATCCTCGCGCGTGAGCGCGCAGCGCACGACCGCGGTCCCGGCTCGCGTCGTCGCGAGCGGCTCGCACGGCGCGCGCTGGGCGGCGCGCTGGCAGATCGGATCCTCGCGCGTCTTCGCCGGACAGATCGCCTCGAGCGGGGCGTCGCCCACCATGCGATCTTCGTCGGCGAGCGCCTCGAGCCCGTGCTGCGGCGAGCTCGTCTTGATCTTGTGACCGCCGCTCTTGCCCGCGATGAAGCTCGGGTGGCATCCGGCATACAAGAAGAGCACCGACGACGAGAGGTAGCGCGGGATCGGCCGCTCTCCGAGGCGCGCGCCGAGATCCTCGCGGCAGTCGATCGCGTAGAGATCCTCGCGGCCGTAGCTCGCGTTCGACGGGAAGGGCGTCCCCCCGGGATCGTGGAGCCACGAGAGCGTCGACAGGGCGGGCAACGCGACCGCCAGCGCGATCGCGGCGGCGAACGGCCAGCGCTCCGCGGGCGGCGCGCCCGCGCGATCGGCGAGCCAAAGCGCTGCGAAGAACGGCGCGACGAGCATCGGCGCGGTGACGAAGCGGTGCGCCTCGACGGCCTTCGGCGGGATGTGCAGGCGCCCGAGCGCGACGACGCCGACCGCGACGAGCACGACGAGCATCACGCCAGCCGCCGCGGCGCGCGGTGACCTCCGTCGCGCCGCGGCCCAGGCGGCGATCGGCGCGAAGAGCAGCAGCGCCCAGAGATCGCCGACGAAGAGCCCGAGCGCCTCGGGGTGCGCGTCGAACGGCAGCGTCGGGTTGCCGAAGCCGGGCGCGCGCCAGGGGACGAGCGTCGCGCTCGGCCGATCCGCGCCCGGTGACAGGAGGCCGGCGCAAGCGAGGTTCGCCGCGACGAGCGCGACGAGCAAGCCGACCAACACGACGAGGCCCTCGCGCCGCGTCGCGCCGAGCGTGCTCGGAAAGACGAGCCACGCGACGCCGACCGCGACGCCGAGCATCATGCAGCTCGCCTCGTCGGTGAGGGCGAGGCCGCCCGTCACGATCGCGAACGACACGACGATCTCGCGCCGCTCCGCGAACGTGTCGCCGCGCGCGACGCGCCGCGCGAGCTCGACGGCGAACGCCGCGAACGCGAAGGTGAACAGCCCGCCGATCGACGCGTGCGGTCGAAAGCTCAGCGTCACGTAGTTCACGAAGTCGTAGCCAGCCCACGTCTTGCCGTCGGGCCGGAGCATCGCCGTGGGCCCGGCGAGGACGCACGCGAGCGCGAGCGCGACCGCGAGCGCCGACGTCGCGACCGCGCGGACGCGCGCACGCACCTTCGCCTCGTCGGCCGGCGGCGCGGGCGCGAACGTCGGGAAGAGCAGGCCGAGCGTGAGGCCCGTCAGCGCGAACATGACGTCGTGCGCGATCGAGAGCGCGTGCGACGCGTGGAGCCTCGCCCCCGAGAACGCCTGGAACATCGCGCCGAGCGCGTCCCCCGCGAAGTGGTACGAGAGCCGCACCGACGGGTCGTAGACGTTCGCGAACGGGAGCGTCTGCCCGCGGATCGCAGGCACCAGGGCGATGTGCCAGTAGCGATCCCAGATGTGGTACTTGCGCGAGAGCTGGAGGCTGATCGCAGCCGCGCCGAGCGCCGCGACGAAGCCCACGATCGACCGCGTGACGTCGAGCGCGCGAGGCCACGCGGCGCGATCACCCCGGCGCCGTCGACGGACGATCCACGCCGCGAGCGCTGCGAGCTCCAGCGGGCGCGACGCGATGGCCGCCGTCTCGAGCGTCATGGCGCGCGAGAGCACGAGCACGACGAGCAGATCTGCCGCGACCGCCGTCGGCACGTCGAGGGCGACGTCGGCGGCCGCGCGATCGGCGCTCGAGCGCGACGCGACGAACGCCGCGATCGGCGCGAGGTAGAGCAGCGTAGCGAGGAGCTCGATCACGGCCAGCCGCGCGGCCTCGTAGTGAACGGCGGGGCGCCCTCGCGAGCGCCCCGCGCGCGCTCACTCCTCTTCGTTGACGACCGAGAGCGGCTCCTCGGCGCGCGTCACGCGCGGCGCGACGTACGGCGTGGTCACGCCGGTGTCGCCCTCGACCACGACCTGCAGGCGCTTGTACGCGGGCAGGCCGGTGCCGGCCGGGATGAGCCGGCCCATGATGACGTTCTCCTTGAGGCCGCGGAGATCGTCGGTCTTGCCGCAGATCGCGGCCTCGGTCAGCACCTTCGTCGTCTCCTGGAACGACGACGCGCTGATGAACGACTCGGTCGAGAGGCTCGCCTTCGTGATGCCGAGGAGGAGCGCTTCCGCGATCGCCGGGCGCCCGCTGCGCTCGAGGACCGCCTCGTTCTCCTTCTCGAAGAGGTGCTTCTCCACCTGCTCGTCGACGAGGAAGTTCGTGTCGCCGACGTCCTTCACGCGAACGCGACGGAGCATCTGGCGGACGATGACCTCGATGTGCTTGTCGTTGATGCCGACGCCCTGCAGGCGATAGACCTGCTGGATCTCGTTCACGAGCCAGGCCGCGAGCTCCTTCTCGCCCTTCACGCGGAGGATGTCGTGCGGGTTCGGCGGCCCGTCCTGCAGCGGATCGCCCGCGCGAACGCGGTCGCCCGTCTGCACCTGGATGTGCTTGCCCTTCGGGATCAGGTACTCGCGCGACTGATCCGTCATGGCGTGGTTGTCGGGCGAGTACGGCGTGATGATGACCTTGCGCTTGCCCTTCGTGTCCTTGCCGAACGAGACCTCGCCGTCGATCTCGGTGATGATGGCGTGGTCCTTGGGCTTCCTCGCCTCGAAGAGCTCGGCCACGCGCGGGAGACCGCCCGTGATGTCCTGCACCTTCGTGGTGTCGCGCGGCATCTTCGCGATGATGTCGCCTGCCTCGATGCGATCGCCCTCTTGCGCGACGATGTGCGCGCCGACGGGCAGCAGGTAGCGCGCGTCGAGCTCGCTGTTCGGAAGCTTGAGCGTCTTGCCCGTCACCGGGTCCTTGATCGAGATGCGCGGGCGGAGGTCCGCGGCGCGCGACTCGATCACGACCTTGCGCGAGAGCCCGGTCACCTCGTCGAGGCGATCCTGGATGCTCACGCCTTCGACGAGGTCGCCGAACTTCACGACGCCGCTCGACTCCGTCATGATCGGCGTGGCGAACTGGTCCCACTCGGCGAGGAGATCGCCGGGCTTCGCGTGGTCGCCGTCCGCCTTCTTGAGCACGGCGCCGTACTGCAGGCGGTTGTGCTCGCGCTCGCGGCCGGTGTCGTCGACGACGACGATCTCGCCCTGGCGGTTCATCACCACCATGGTGCCGTCCTTCTTCTTCTGAACGGCCGCGCGGCGCAGGCGCACCGTGCCCTCGTTCCTGGCCTCGAGGTAGCTCGCCTCGATCTTGCCGGCGTGCGTGCCGCCGATGTGGAACGTGCGCATCGTGAGCTGCGTGCCCGGCTCGCCGATCGACTGGGCGGCGATGATGCCGACCGCCTCGCCGATGTTGACGCGGTAGCCGCGCGCGAGATCGCGCCCGTAGCAGAGGGCGCACACGCCGCGCCGCGTCTGGCAGGTGAGCACGGAGCGGATGACGACCTCCTCGATGCCGGCGTCTTCGATCTTCTTGACGCTGGCCTCGTCGAGCTCGGTGTTCGCCGTGATGAGCACCTCGCCCGTGAGCGGGTCGACGACGTCCTCGAGCGCGACGCGGCCGAGGATGCGGTCGCCGAGCGGCTGGATGACCTCGCCGGCCTCCTCGAGCTTGGCGACGCGGATGCCGTCGATCGTGCCGCAGTCGAACTCGCTGATGACCGCGTCCTGCGCGACGTCGACGAGGCGACGCGTGAGGTAGCCGGAGTTCGCCGTCTTGAGCGCCGTGTCCGCGAGGCCCTTGCGCGCGCCGTGCGTCGAGATGAAGTACTGGAGCACGCTGAGACCCTCGCGGAAGTTCGCGGTGATCGGCGTCTCGATGATCTCGCCCGACGGCTTCGCCATGAGGCCGCGCATCGCGGCGAGCTGACGGATCTGCTGCGTGGAGCCACGCGCGCCGGAGTCCGCCATGATGTAGATCGAGTTGAAGCTCGGCTCGATCTGCTCCTTGCCCGTCTCCGGGTCGACGATCGTCTCCTTGCCGATGCCGTTCATCATCTCGGAGGTGACGCCGTCGGCGACGCCTGCCCAGATGTCGACGATCTTGTTGTAGCGCTCGCCGTCGGTGATCAGGCCCTCCTGATACTGCTCGACGACGCGCTCCACTTCCTTCTGCGCCTCGCCGAGGAGCACCTTCTTCGCCGCGGGGATCACCATGTGATCCATGCAGATCGAGATGCCCGCGCGCATGGCGTGGTCGAAGCCGAGCGTGCGAAGGCGATCGGCGAGGAGCACCGTCTCCTTGTTGCGGTGCACGCGGTAGCAGACGTCGATGAGGGCCGAGAGCGCCTTCTTGTCGAGCGTCTTGTTCGCGTACTCGAACGGCACGCTCGGCGGCAGGACCTCGCTGATGAGGACGCGACCGACCGTCGTCTCGACCGTGCGGCGGCGCGGGTGGCCCGCTGCGTCGAGCTCCTGCTTGCCCTGGTCGTCGAGGATCGGCACGCGCACCTTGATGCCGGCGTGCAGCGCGACCTCGCCGTTGTCGTACGCCATGCGCACCTCTTCGGGTGACGCGTAGACGCCGCGCGCGTAGCCCTCGAGGCCGCCGCTCTTGCTCATCTTCAGCGTGCCCTCGCGGTAGCTCCCCTTCGAGAACTTGCGCTCGCGCGTCGCGTAGTAGAGCCCGAGCACGATGTCCTGCGTCGGGTTGATGATCGGCTTGCCGTTGGCGGGCGAGAGGATGTTGTTCGTGCTCATCATGAGCACGCGCGCCTCCATCTGCGCCTCGACCGAGAGCGGCACGTGGACGGCCATCTGATCGCCGTCGAAGTCGGCGTTGAACGCCGCGCAGACGAGCGGGTGCAGCTGGATCGCCTTGCCCTCGATGAGCACGGGCTCGAACGCCTGGATGCCGAGGCGGTGCAGCGTGGGCGCGCGGTTCAAGAGGACCGGGTGCTCGCTGATGACCTCCTCGAGGATGTCCCAGACCTCGGGGCGCTCCTTCTCCACCATCTTCTTCGCGGACTTGATGGTGTTGACGTAGCCGCGCTCTTCGAGCTTGTTGTAGATG
>DASYCF010000602.1:0-4883 GCA_036500365.1 Byssovorax sp. | reverse complement strand
GACCGACGCGACCACGTCGCGCTCCTTCGGCGTCTCGACCGGACCGCGGAGCGTGACGACGCCGTTGCTCGTGACGATCTTCACGTTCTTCGCGTTCATCGAGAGCTGGTCGTCCTTGACGATCGCCTGGCGGATCTTCTGCGTGATGGCGCGATCGGTCGGCGTCTCCGACTGATCGAGCGGCGTCACGGCCACGGGGCTCGTGTCGCGGGCGTTCTTGCGCGTGTTGTCGGCCTCGGGGTGCGAGGCCTCGTCCGACTTGAGCTTCGGGCCGTTGTCGCATCCGGCGGTCGCGCCGACGAGGCCGGTCGCGCACGCGAGGAGCGTGATGGTCAGATAGCGGTTCATGTGGTGGCTTCCCTGGTTGACCGTGTCGCCGGCGCGACCTCGACCTCCGAGGCACGCGCGTGGCGTCGTCCCGCCGCCGCCAAGGGCGCAGCGACGACGTGGTGACGTGGCCCTTCAGCACTCGACGTGCCACGGCGACGATCGTCGTTTTCCCGGTGCGGACCCGGGCGCCCCGTGCTCGCCGCGTGGCGCGTGTGCACAGGCCCGCAAGACTGCCCCGCCGTTCGTGCTCGGCCCCGCGTGCTCGCCCTGAGAGGGCGCCTGTCTCAGAAGACCCAGGTCGCGGAGACGGTCGGCCAGAAGAGCGCGAACACCCCGAACGAACGCTCGCTCGCGGCGACGGCCGAGCCCTTCGTGCAGAGGAGCGCGGAGTGGCCGTCGCAGGCGGAGGTCGGCCGCAGGTCGTGATACGGAAACGTCGGTCCGTCGAGCAGCGCGATGGGGACGATCGCCGACGCGCCGAGCTCGATCGGTCCGACGCGGACGTGGCCGCGCACCTCGGGAGCGGCCAGCAGGGTCGGCGCGCGCACGGGCGCCCCGGCGCCATCGAGCGACGCAGCCGTCTGTCCCATCGTCGTGCTCAGCGTGCCGGAGACGCGATCGCTCGCCGTGGCGACGAGGAGGCCGAGCGCCGCGCCGAACGTGAGGCCGAAGCGGCTGCCGAGGTCGACGCGGTAGGTCGCCGCGGCCCACCCGAACGGGCCGGCGAGCGCCACGACGTCGTGCAGATCGTACGTGACGGGCGGCGCGGCCGACGTGTCGACGAGCCGCCGCTCGAAGCGCGCGCCGAGCGAGAGGTAGCCGCCGGCGAGCTCGAGGCCGACGCCGTTGCCGAAGCGGTAGCCGACGCGGGCGCCACCGCCGCCGCCGAGGAGGCCAGAGCTGCCCGTGCACGCGCTCGGACACGCGGCCTCCGCGCCGCCGCCGGGCGAGGAGCCGAGGCCGTATCCGCCGAAGACCCCCGCGAAGAAGTGGCCGCTCGCGCGCGGCCAGCGCGGATGACGTGGATCGACCATGAGATCGAGCTTGATCTCGACGGTGGCGTAGCGCGCTTGGCTCGTGAAGAGCGGGCGCTGCGCGTCGAAATAGCCGGGCTCCGACGCGCGGACGCGGTGCGCGCCCATCGTCAAGCGGCCCTGCCATCCGCCGTGGCCGAGCGGCACGCCGTCGACGTCGATGGAGGCCGTCGTCGGCGTCGCGACCACGTGCACCGGCGGTCCGAGCGGCGCCGAGTGGAGCGAGAGCGCGCGCGCCTGACCCTGGATGACGGTCGCGACGATCGGCGACGTGCCGACGTCGCCGCGGCGGATGAATACGACATGATCACCCGGGCCGAGCGTGCCTTCCCACGGCACGACGCCGACCTGCACCTGATCGACGAACACGTCGGCGCCGGCGTTCGTCGCGTCCTCGACCCGGAGCTGCCCGGCGCCGGCGAGCGGCGTGAGGCGGAGATCGGCGGTCGCCGTCACGCCCGCGCTGACGTCGACCGTCACCTCGGCGGTGACGTAGCCGTCCTTCACGACGCGGACGACGTGCGCGCCGGGGACGAGGCGGATCGGCGTCGCCAACGGGAGGCGCCCGCGCTGCCGCCCGTCGATGACGACGGTGCCCTCGACGTTGCTCGAGACGTCGAGGCTGCCGATGCGCCGCCGCAGCGCCGGGAGCGACGCGCCGACGGCGGCGCGATCGACGTCGGTCAGCTCGCTCGTGAAGCGCAGCAGCACCTCCTCGTAGAGCTCGGCCGCCTCGTCGGCGCGCCCGAGCTTCTCGAGGCAGATGGCCGCGTTCAGCGTGTTCTTCACGGCGGGAAGCGCGGCGCGCGATCGCAGGAAGAGCTCGAGCGCGCGCTCGACGTCGCCCGCTTCGAAGAGCACGACGCCTTGACGGAAGAGCTCCTTCGCCGCCGCGAGCTTCGGATCGGGCGCCTGGGCGGGGGCCGTCGACGGCGGCGGCGTGGGCTCCTGCGCGCGCGCGCCGGACGCGCTCGAGGCGAGCCACGCGACGGCGGCCGCTGCGGCGAGGCGCGGCGCCGCGCGGACCGTCACGCGGCGGGCCCGCGTCGTCGAGCCGAGCGTCGCCTCCGGAGCCCGAACGCGATCGCAGCCGCGGCGAGGCCGAGCGCGCCGGCGCCCGCCCCGTCGCCAGGCGGCGCCGCAGCGCACGCGCTGAACACCCCTTGCGGCGGCCGGTCCTCGCACTGCGAGTCGGAGCCGCAGAGGTAAGGCGACACACAATCAAGCGAGGACTCGCAGCGAGGGAGGCACGTGCCCGTCGCGGTCGAGCACTTGATCTTGCCGCAGTCGGTCGGCGGGCCCGACTGATTCGTCACCATGTGATCGCCGTCGCAGGTGGAGACGCTGCAGCTCGGGGCGGTGACGCAGGTGCCGCTCGCGTCGCACGAGTCGCACGGGCCGGAGCACCGAGTCGCGCAGCACACGTCGTCGGCGCAGTGGCCCGATTCACACTCGGACTGCGCGCTGCATGCCTGACCGAGGACGAGGCCGCACTGGCCCGCCGCGCTGCAGGCGCTGTCCCCGTCGCATCGACCCGGGTTGGGCGCGTCGACGACCTGCTCGCACGCTCCCGTGCTGCACTCTTGGCACGGGTCGTCGCACGCCTTGTCGCAGCAGACGCCTTCGACGCAGCGCTGCGTGGAGCACCCCGCGTCCGATGTGCACGCGGCGCCGGGGAACGGCTCGAACGTGACCAGCTGGGCCCTCGCCCGGTTGCTCTCGTGACCGCGGTCCACGCCCGCGACGCCGTAGGCGACGAGCGCGTGGCCGGGTGAACCGGCGCCCGCGGTCGGCGCCATGGGCGGCCCGGTCGGGCTCGCGAGCGTGGCGGGCGCGGGCGAGCCGCCGTCGGTGAGCCGCGCGTCGCCGTCCTCGAACAGGTTGTAGCGGAGGATGGGCGTGGGCTCGACCTCGCGCCAGACGACGAGCGTCGTCAGCCCGTCACCGACCGGCGCGAGCGCGATCGAGCCGAGCGCCGACGTCGCCATGCCGAGGAGGGTGTGCGAACCGACCAGGTTGCCGGCCGGGTCGACTCGCGTCGCGTAGACGAGCCGATCGTCCGCCCACGCGATCACGAAATTCGCCCCGTCGAACGTGACCGCCGGCATCGGGTCGTTCGTCGCGATGCCGAGGTCGACGGGGAAATCGATGCTCGTGCCCGCGGAGACCACCGCCTCGACCCCGGTGCGCCCGTCGGGCTGCAGGTACTGCCATGCGACGAGGAAATACGATCGACCGGCCGCACCCGGGGTGGCGGCGACGCGCGGGGAGTGCCCATCGGTGCCGATCGTGAGCAGGCTGCCGAACCCCGCCGCGTGCAGATGCAGGAGCGCGCTGACGCCTTGGCCACCAAGCTCGTTGTTGTCGACGGCGAGGCACGCGCCGGAGGTGCCGCACGCGACGTCGGAGTCGCCGCCCTTCAGCGAGCCCGTCTCGTCGAACGGTGCGCGGAGCGGCGAGGCCTGCACGTCGAACAGCTTCGTCAGCATGGTCGCGCCGTCGGGAAACGTGTCTGCGAGGACCTCCGCGTCGCGCCCGTCGAAGGCCGCCCGCCCGCCGACGGCGTGCTCCGAGTGGGTGGTGAGCGCCTTGCCGTCGATCACGGCGCCTGTCGAGTCCACCTCGGAGACGGCCAAGACTCCCGTCGGCTCGCTGAGGTACGGCGCGATGAAGGTCGACGACGCCCACGCGACGGAGGTAGGCGTCTCCGACGCGAGCGACGAGCCGACCGGCACGGGCGCAGGGTCGAGGAGCTGAGACGGGGCGAAGCGGACCATCTCGAGCGCGCCTTCGCGCCGCACCGCGAAGAGGCAGCTGCCGCCGCCGCACGCGAGGGACGAGGTCGACGGAGCGCCGCTCCATGTCTCGGTCAGCGTCGCTCCCAAGACGCCGTTCGTCTCGATCGGAGTCACCGTCAACGCCGTCGAGAGGCCCGCGTTCGTGGATGACGTCTGCGCGACCCAGTAGCGCGTGCCGTCAAACGCAGCGTGCACCGTGCTGGCGGTCCCGGGCAGCGGGATCGCCGGTCCGGGCGTCGTGCTCGAGCCAGCGGGCCAGATCGCCGCATAGGCCGTGCCGTCCGCCGACGAGACCCAGGCGAGCAGCACGTCCCCGTCGGGCGCCATCGCCGCCGACACGTTGCCGGCGCTCGTCGCCGCGACCACGGGGTTCGCGTCGAGCCGGATGCCGAGGTCGCCGTAGCGGATCGCCTCGACCGACTCGCCGTCGAGGGCATCCTCCCACGCGATCACGAACGACGAGCCGCCGCCGGCGAACCCGGTCGCGATCGGCGGCGTCTCCGCGGAGGGCACCACCGTGGTCCCCGCGAGCGTGGCGACGTTGGTGAACCCGCCGCGCGCCCAGATGACGGCGAAGCGGTCGCCCGTCCACGTGAGCGACGGCCCCTCGGCGTCTGCCGAGGCGCTGGCGTCGAGGGGGCTCGGGAGCGGCGTCACCACGCCCGTGGGCGACACGTACGCGCCGAAGATGTCGTAGCTCGACATGCCAGGCTGGGACCAC
>DASYCF010000601.1:0-2006 GCA_036500365.1 Byssovorax sp. | reverse complement strand
CGGTCGTGTTCGCGCTCTCGGGCGGGCAGTTCAAGCTCATGACGCTCGCGTTCCGGCAGCCGTTCCTCGAGCAGCGCGAGACGGTCCGCGCGGAGTGCGCGAAGGACCCGACCGGGTGCTGGGGCGAGATCGCTCTCTGGATCGACGCGCTCGCGCTCGGCGACTGGCCCGCGGCGAAGGCGGCGGACGTCGCCGACGCGGACCTGCGCGGCGCGCTCGACCGACGCGCATCTGCGATGCGCAAGATCCTCGAGGGCCTCGGCACGCGCGGACGGCCCGTCGACCCGACGCCGCGCTGACGTCTACCGGACGCAGGGCGCGTGGGCGCCGTCGGGCTGCACGTTCGGGTACATCACGCCGTCGCCCGACGACTGCGCGAGCCAGAAGCCGGGCGTGCGCGGGTACTCGGTCGACGACCAGTACCAGCCGTCCGTGTCCGGGAACGCGTCGACGTCGACAGCGGGTCCAGCGCGCGTCTCGTCGACGATCGAGTCGAGCTCCTTCGCGGTCGGCAAGCGAAAGCCGCCGCAGCCGTCGACCTCGAGCTGCTTGCAGTGCGCGGCCGCCTCGTCCGTCGTCATGAACGTGTCGGTCGAGGGGTCGCGCTCCCACACGAGCCCCGTGCGCGCGTCCCACGTCGTGCTCCCGTGCGTCGAGTACGGCGTCGCGGGGTCGGGCACGCTCGTGTCGGGGAGCACGCACCGCACGCGCTGGTCGCCCTGGATGTCGCCGTCGTACGTGACCGTGCCGTCCGAGAAGCTCACGGCGAAGTAGACCGTCGGCCCGACGGCGGCGCGGCTCGACGACCAGAAGACGTCCGCGGGCGTGTCCGGGAACGCGCTCACGTCGATCGACGGGTTGGCGACGGACTGATCCTGGATCGTGACGAGCTCGATCCGCGACGGGAGGACGAAGCCGCTCTCGCCGTCGAGCGTGAGCGTCGCGCAGTACGCCTGCCCGGCGGTGATTTCGTCGCCAGGATCGCCCGTGTCCGCGGCGTCGAACTGCGTCGAGGTGACGGCGCGCTGCCACACGAGGCGCGTCACGCCGTCGGTCACGGTGTCGGTCGTCGTCGTGTAGTCGGTCGGCGCGTCGGGCGGCAGCGGCAGCGAGAACGGCCCCGCTGGCGAGCCGCACGCGCCCGCCCCGCCGCCGGAGGCGTCCGCGCCGTTCGTCGAGTCGGAGCCGCACGCGACGAGCAGCAACGCCGCGACGCCACACGCGAGCTCGATTCGCATCGGCGCAGCGTAGCGGACCTCAGAGCGCCACGTTGAGCCGCAGCGCAGGGAGCGGCACGACCGCCACGCCCGTGAAATAGAGGCCGCCGCCGGCGTGCTCGAAGTCGAACGCGGCCTGGTTGGCCACGGGCGCGACGAGCATCCACACGACGCCGACCGTGAACATGCGGCCGATGTGGAGGTCGACGCCGAGGTCCGCGCTCACGTCGAGGCCCGGTCCGCCGTGCGCTACGGGCGCGCTCTCGTAGGTCGCGACGAAGCCGCCGAAGCCGACGCCGAGCCAAGGATCGACGATGCCGCGCGGCCGCGCGTGGAGCTCCGTCGAGGCGCCGAACCGCATCGCGGTGAACTCCTCGCCGTACTCCGCGAGGTGGTCGGACGAGCCGGACTCGCCGTGCACGTACGCGCCATACGCGCCGACGCGCAGCCACGGGAACACGTGCCAGTGCGCCTCGATCTCGCCGATCGATCCCACGCCCGCGAAGAGCGCCGGCGTCGCGAGGATCCCACCGCGCAGGCCGACGTCAAAGACGGGTCGCCGCGCCTCTTGCTGCGGCGGATCGGCGCGCGCGGAGGCGGCGAGCGTGAGGATCGACAGCGCGGCGAGCGAGGCGAAGAAGCGAAGCATCGCGCGGCGCGTCGGCAACCTGCGTGCCGCGGTGCAGCGTCGGTCTTGCACGCGCGCGCAGCGCTGGCGACGCCGCGCGGTCGGGGCGTGGGCGTCACGCTGTGAGGCGGGCGCACAGGGCGAACGCGGACCCTGTCGAG
>DASYCF010000600.1:0-8307 GCA_036500365.1 Byssovorax sp. | reverse complement strand
CGCGGCGGGCGGCTCGACGCGTGCACGGATCGCCAGAGAAAGGAGCGCAAACATGGCGACCGTGACCAAGACGACGGTGGAGGTGAGCGTCGGCCAATATCGCTACCGCGCAGAGCTGGATGGAAACGCGGTCGAGCTCTACCGCGACGGCGTGCTCGCCGGCGACGCGCGGTGGAACGGCGCCGAGATCGAGGGGTTTCCGCTCGCGCTGAGCGACGACGCGCGCGACGCGCTCACCGCGGCGATCGTGCACAACCTCGAGAAGGCGTGGCGCGGGCGCACCGAGGGACTCGCCCACGACGACGGCATCGTGCGCCAGGAGCCGCCGCGCGCGAGCCCGGTCTTGCCGAGCGCCGCGAAGACGCGCGACGCCTCGAATCACGGTCAAATGGGCGACGAGACCGGGCGCCCGTCGCGTCAAGGCGAGGCGGAGGTGGGCGAGGGTGGCCCGGGCTGCGACCCGAACACGGGTGAGATCGGCGGACAGGCGATCAAGCCCCATCGCCGCGCGATCGGCGACGGCTTTCGCAAGCCCAGCTGAGCGAGATCGCTCGAGCGGTCGTCTGCTCGAGCGCGATGGTCCGATTCATGTAGTGCGATGTGAGCCCGAGGAGAAGCCCATGACCATCGACGGCGCATCGAACGACTCTGGCGCAACCCTGTCTCCGTGGATGGCCGCGCTTGGCGACGCGGAGCGATCGAAGCGCGGCGCGCCGACGAGCGTCGACGTGTGCGTCGTCGGCGCCGGCATCGCCGGCCTCAGCGTCGCGTACGAGCTCGCGCTGCGCGGGCGCCGCGTCCTCGTGCTCGACGCCGGGCGCGTCGGCGGCGGCGAGACCGCCCGCACGAGCGCGCACCTCGCGAGCGCGCTCGACGATCGCTTCTCCGTGCTCGAGTCCGTGCACGGCAAGGAGGGCGCGCGCCTCGCCGCCGAGAGCCACCGCGTCGCGATCGATCGCATCGAGACGATCACGAAGAACGAGTCCATCGCGTGCGACTTCGCGCGCGTCGACGGCTACCTCTTCGGCGGCGGGGGCGACGACGACGGCGCCGTGCTCCAGCGCGAGCTCGAGGCGGCGACGCGCGCGGGCCTCCGCGACGCGGAGTGGACGGCGGACGCGCGCCTCGGCTTCCGCACCGGCCGCGCGATCCGCTTCCCGCGTCAGGCGGAGATCCATCCGATCGCCTATGTGCAGGGCCTCGCCCGGGCGATCGAGCGGCGCGGCGGAGAGATCCGCGCCGGCGTCCGCGTCACGCACATCGAAGACGGTCACCCGCCCGTGGTGGTCTGCGCGGACGACACCATGCTGCGGCCGCGCGCGGTCGTCGTCGCGACGAACGTGCCCATCCACCTCCCCGTCGCGCTCCCGCTCAGGCAGGCAGCTCATCGGAGCTACGTCGTCGGCCTGTCGCTGCCTTCAGGCCTCGTCGCGCACGCGCTCTATTGGGACACGCAGGAGCCTTATCACTACGCGCGCGTCGCGTCGGACGGGGCAGGCCGCGAGGTGCTGCTCGTCGGCGGCGAGGACCACCGCACCGGCGAACCCGACGAGGCGGAGCGGCGCTTCGAGCGCCTCGAGAGCTGGGGTCGCTCCCGCTGCCCGCGCGCCGGCGCTCGCGTGTACGCCTGGTCGGGGCAGGTGATGGAGCCTGTCGACGGGCTCGCGTTCATCGGCCGCTCGCCCGGCTACGGCGACGTGTACGTCGTCACGGGCGACTCGGGCCACGGCCTCACCCACGGCGCCATCGCGGGCGTCGTGCTCGCCGACATGGTGAACGGCGTCGAGAACCGGTGGGCGCGCCTCTACGACCCCGGGCGCAAGACGCTCCGCTCGGCGAAGCATTTCCTCTCCGACCTCGGCGCGAGCGCGGCGCACTACGCCGACTGGCTCGAGGGCGGCGACAAGGTCATCCCGCTCGGCGGCGGCGCCGTGGTGCGCCGCGGGCTCTCGCTCGTCGCCGTCCACCGCGACATGGCCGGGATCTGCCACGAGCGCTCGGCCGCGTGCCCCCACCTCGGCGGCGTGGTCGCGTGGAACGAGGGCGAGAAGACGTGGGACTGCCCCTGCCACGGCTCGCGCTTCGACCGCTTCGGACGCGTCGTCACGGGCCCGGCGACGGAGAACCTCGCCCCCGCCGCGCGGCGCGCCCCGCCGAAGGACCGCGACTCTACGCTCCCGACCGCCGCGGCGACGAAGGGCCACTGACTCGAGCCGCGCGCGTCGGCGCGGGACGGGCAGGGCGCGGGGTTGTTCCGAGGCGTTCCGTTCCGGAACGTGATCGCGCGCTCGGCTCCACGCTTCGGCGGAGAACGCGCTGGCATCGCCCTTGCGAAGGCCTTCGTCGAACCGACTGCCAAGGAGCTGACCATGCCCTACGCGAACTTCATCGCCCTGTACCGCTTCACCCTCGGTGGTCACGTGTTCGAGGCCGCGACCCCCGGCGCCAACCGTCAGGCGCGCGCGCGCAGCTCGACCCCGCCGCCTTCGCCGCGCATCGTCCACACGCTCCGCCCGCAGGCCTTCGTCCCCTTCGTGCCCGCCATCCGCCCCCGCGTCGTCACCCGCCCGCGCGCCGTCCCCGCCTCGCTCGAGATCGCGTGACCGTCGAAGCTCGCCGAAGCACGTAGACCGCCCGCTTGCCGCCTCAAGCGGCGACAGCGGGGACGCGGACGCGGAACGTCGCGCCGTGGCCGGGCTCGCTCTCGACGCCCACGGTGCCGTGCATGAGCTCGGTCATGTGCTTGACGATCGACAGGCCGAGGCCCGTCCCGCCGAGCTCGCGTGAGCGGCCCGCGTCGACGCGGTAGAAGCGCTCGAAGACGCGCGTCAGGTGCGCCGGCGCGATGCCCGGCCCGTCGTCGCTCACGGCGATCTCGACGGCGCCGCCGTCGTCGACCTTGGCGGTCACGCGCACGCGCGCGCCCTCGCCGCCGTACTTGATCGCGTTGTCGAGCAGGTTCGACACGACCTGCTCGAGCCCGCGCGGATCGACGCGCACGCGCGGCAGATCGCCGGGAACGAGCGCCTCGACGCGCACCTTGCGTCGCCGCGCCGTCGGCTCGAGGAGGCGCACGGCTTGCTCGACGACGGGCGCGAGGTCGACGTCGCCGATCGTGAGGCGGAAGCCCTTCGCCTCGATCTTCGCGAGGTCGAGCAGATCGTCGACGAGGTGCTTGAGCCGCGCGCTGTGCCGATCGATCACCTCGACGAACTCGCGCGCTGCCTCGGCGTCGCCGAGCGCGCCGCCGAGCAGCGTCTCGGCCGCGGTGCCGATGGCGGTGACCGGCGTGCGCAGCTCGTGCGAGACGTTCGCGACGAAGTCGGTGCGGATCGTCTCGAGCCGCCGCAGGTCGGTCACGTCGTGGAACACGGCGAGGAGCGCGCCGTGCTCGGTGCCGGGCAGTCGCGACAGCCGCACGAGGAGGCGCCGCGTGATGACGCCGCCTAGCTCGACCTCGCGCGTCGCCGGGACGAGGCCCGCGCGCGCCGAGTCGACCGCGTCGAGGAGCGACGCGCTGCGGAGGACGGCGCTCACGTGGCGGCCGATCGCGTCGTCGTCGAGGCGCGCGATCGCGCGGAGCGCCCGGTTCGCGAGCACGACGTCGAGGTCGTCGTCGAGCAGGAGCACGCCCTCGCTCATGCCGTCGAGGATCCCGGTCAGCACGTCGCGGTCGGCGCGCAGCTCGTCGATCGTGCGCGACAGCTGCGCGGCGAGGGCGTTCAGCGCGCGGCCGAGCATCGCCACCTCGTCCTTGCCGCGGGCCGGCGCGCGCGCGTCGAGCTCGCCGTCGGCCATCGCGCGCGCCGCGTCGGTCAGGCCGCGGATGGGCGCCGTGATCGCGTGCGCCCCGACCCCGAACAGCAGCGCCGCGATCGTGAGCGCCGCCGCGATGCCGAGCGCGACGGCCGAGCGCGCGCCCGCGATCGCGCGGTCGACGTCGTCGAGCGGCAGCGCGAGGCGCACGTACGCGGCGCCCGCGGCGGCGCCGCTCGGGGGCTCGCGCTTCGCGACGTAGATCATCCGCGTGCCGAGGGTCGGGCTCGTGCGGATCGCCGTGCCGAGGCCCTTGGCGCGCGCCTCGGCGATCTCCTCGCGCGCCGCGTGGTTCTCGAGCGACGCGAGCTGCGCGTCCGGCACGCCCGAGTCGGCGAGCACGCGCCCGGCCTCGTCGACGAGCGTGACGCGCGCCCCGGCGTGCTCCGCGAAGCGCCGCGTCACGGCGCTCGCGAGCGCCGGATCACCGCGCGAGAGGTCGTCCTCGAGCAGCGTGATCTTCTGCTGGAGCTCGAGCCGCATGCGCGTGAGCATCGCGCCCTCGAGCTCGCGCGACGTCAGCCGCTCGACGACGAGCCCGGCGACGAGCGTGAGCATCACCGACGCGAGGACGAGGCGCGCCCGCAGGCCGAGCCGCTGCACCGGGCCTACGCCTCGTACACGCCCGGCGTCCGCGGCGTCGAGCCGGGGCCGTCGCTGGTCGGGTCGTCGCGGAAGCGGTAGCCGACGCCGCGCACCGTCTCGAGGTACGCGCCCGCCGCGCCGAGCTTCTCGCGCAGCCGCTTCACGTGCGTGTCGACGTTGCGCCGCGTGACGTCGACGTGCGCGCCCCACACGTCGTCGAGCAGCGTGTCGCGCGAGAGCACGCGCCCGCGGCGCTCGTAGAGCATCGACAGGAGCTTGAACTCGAGCGCGGTGAGCGACACCTCGGCGTCGCCCGTGAACACGCGGTGCGCGGCGCGGTCGATGCGCAGGAGGCCGAACTGCACGCGCTCGTCGGTGCTCGCGGGGGCCGCGCCGCGCCGCAGGATCGCGTGGATGCGCAGCACGAGCTCGCGCACGCTGAAGGGCTTGACGACGTAATCGTCGGCGCCGAGTTCGAAGCCGACGACGCGATCGACCTCCTCGCCCTTCGCAGTGAGGATGAGCACGGGCACGTTCGACGTGGCCGCGCTCTGCTTGAGCCGGCGGCAGACCTCGGTCCCGGGCATGCCCGGGAGCATGAGGTCGAGCAGCACGAGATCGAACGGCTCCTCCTTGACGGCGCGCAGGGCCGTCTCGCCATCGCCGGCGGCGACCACGTCGAAGCCGGCCTGTTTGAGGTTGTAGGCGAGCACGCGCTGGAGGTCGCGCTCGTCTTCCACGACCAGGATGTGGTTCGGCACGCGCGCTATGTAGCACTCGCATGTGACAGCGCGGTGAAGAGCCACGTTTGCCGGGGCGACCTCCGCGCGCCACGTCGCCGTCACGGAGGTTGGATAGACAACGAGCATGAGGAATCGAAGGGATGCGCGTCCGCGGATCGTCCGACTCGCGCTGCCGCCGCGCGCGCCGCGCCGCGACGCGGAGGGCTTCCGCGCCGCGGTCTTCGCGTCGTCCGGGCTCGTGCTCGAGCTCGTGCACATGCCGAGCTACGCGGCGCTGTTCGCGGCGGTCGACGGCGGCACGTGCGACGCGGCGTGGGCGCCCCCGCTCGTCGCGCTCGACCTCGCGCGGTGCGGGACGGCGCGGCCCGTCGTCGCCTTCGCGCGCGGCCAGATCGCGCGCGCCTACCACGCGGTGCTGCTCGCGCGAGCCGACGAGCCGGCGCGCGGCGTCGGCGATCTCGCGGGCGCGCACGTGGGCTGGGTCGCCCCGGAGAGCGCGTCCGGCTACGTGGTCCCGCGGATGGCGCTCGCCGCCCTCGGCCTGCCCGCGTCGCGCCTCTTCGGCAAGGAGACGTTCTTCGGCTCGCACGCGCGCGCGCTCGAGGCGATCACGGCGCGCGACGCGAGCGACGGCGTCTCGCTCGTCGCGACGCACGGCCGCGTCGATCGTCACGGGAACATCCAGCCGCCCGACGTCGGCGTGCCGCTGCGCGTCCTCGCCGCGTCGGGGCCCATCCCGGCGGACGTCATCGTCGCGCGCACCTCGCTCGCGGCGTGCGTCGTCGAGTCGCTCGTGTCGGCGCTCGTCGGCATGGGCGTCGAGAGCCGCGCGTCGCTCGTCCCGCTCGCGCAGGCCGACGGCTTCGTCCCCGTCGCCGACGCACACCTCGATCCCTTGCGCACGCTCGCCGCGCGCGCCGCCGACGGCGCGTTCGCTCCGCTCGCCGCCGCGCGCGCGCCGTCGTGGCGCCCGACCGCGCTCGTCTGAGGGACGCCCCGCGTCGCGTCGGGGCCGCCCGACGGGCCATCGGAGCGCGCCCGATGCCGGGTGCGCGCCGCCGTAGAACCGCGCGCGGTCGCGCTGCCCAGCCGATCCGCGCGTGGTAGCTTGGCGGAGATGATCGAGCCTCCGATCCCGTCGGACGAGGAGACGCGCCTCGCGCTCCTCCGCGCTTGCAAGATCATGTACACGCCGCAAGAGCAGGCGTTCGACGACGTCGCGCAGCTCGCGGCCGACCTCTGCGGCGCCGAGATCGCGCTCATCACGCTCGTCGACGCCGACTACCAGTGGTTCAAGGCCAAGGTCGGCACCGAGCACGTCGGCACGCCGCGCGATCTCTCGTTCTGCGGGCACTGCATCGCCAGGGCGGAGCCGCTCATCGTCGAGGACACGCGCCTCGATCCGCGCTTCGCCGACAACCCGCTCGTGACGGGCGATCCGTTCATCCGCTTCTACGCAGGCGTCCCGCTCGAGGTCGACGCCGGCTCGTCGATCGGCGCGCTGTCCGTCGCCGACCGCGCGCCGCGCACGCTCACGCCGCGCCAGCTCGCCGCGCTCCGGCGCCTCGCCCAACAGGTCGCGCGCGAGCTCCGCCTGCGGCGCGATCTCGACCGCGTGCGCGCGACGACGCCGCCGCCCACCGGCCTCCCCGTCGGCGAGGGTGCGCTCGTCGGCGGCCGCTACCGCGTCGCGCGCGAGCTCGGCCGGGGCGGCGTCGGCGCCGTGTTCGAGGCGCACGACCTCGACGGCCAGCGCGTCGCGATCAAGCTGCTGCTCCCCGAGTGGCAGGCGCACGATCAGGTCGTCGAGCGCTTCGCGCGGGAGGCGCGCGTCCTCATGCAGCTCACGACGCCGCACGTCGGCCGCCTGCTCGACGTCGGCAACCTGTCCGAGTCCGACGGAGATCTGCCCTTCCTCGTGCTCGAGTACCTCGACGGGCTCGATCTCGATCGCCTGCTGCGCGAGCGCGGGCGCCTGCCGTATCGCGAGGCGTTCGCGCTCTGCGCCGACGCGTGCGTCGGCGTCGGCGAGGCGCACGACCTCGGCGTCGTCCACCGCGACATCAAGCCCTCGAACGTGTTCCTGACGAGCGACGCGCCGCCGGTCGTCAAGGTGCTCGACTTCGGCCTCGCCACCGCCGATCCGGCGCCGCGCAGCGGCGGGCGGCTCACGAACGTGAACCTCTTGCTCGGCTCGCCCGCGTACATGTCCCCCGAGCAGATGGTCGCCTCGACCGACGTCGACGCGCGCAGCGACATCTGGTCGATGGGCGCGCTCCTCTACGAGGTCGTGAGCGGCGCGCTGCCGTTCCCCGGCGCCGGCCCGCTCGAGATGTTCGCGGCGGCGATGACGCGCCCGCCCCTGCCGCTCCGCGCACACGCGGCGGCGGACGTGCCCTTCGCCGCGGAGGAGATCGTCCTCCGATGCCTGCGCAAGGATCGAGGCGACCGGTTCCAGTCGATGGCGTCGCTCGAAGACGCGCTGCGCGCCAAGGCGCGCGCCGGTTGACGAACGCGCTCGAGCCGCACGAAACCGGGGCGCCCGCCGCGCGTAGCTCGGGCGTGGCGTCGCGCAGGGCAGACGGGATCGAGATCGCCGTCGCGGCCGCGGCCGTGGTCGGCGCCCGCCTCGCGCTCGGCGCGTCCGTCACCCTCGCCGCGGGCGAGCTCGTCGCGGGGGTCGCCGCGCTCCTCCTCGTCCAAGGCCTCGTGCGCGACGTCGTGGGGCTCGCGGCGCGGCGTCGACCGGTCGGTCCAGCGCGCCGCGTCGTGTGCCTCTGCGCCGAGTCGTCCGTCGGCGTGGTCTTGCTCGTGGCCGCCGCGCTCCTCACCGCCACGCCGGTCGTGTCCTCGATCACCGTCGGCCCCGACGCGCTGACGGCGCTCGCCGCAGGGACGTTGGCGCTCGGCTTCACGCTGAAGCGCTGGGTCGTTCGGCGCGATCCCCGCACGCTCTTGCGGCTCGAGCGCGAAGCCGACCACGCGAGCGTCGTCGTCGGCTGACGCGGCTGGCTGGCCCTCGTCGCTCGGCTCGGCGATGCTGGCGCGGACGACGCCGGCCGCGCCGCGCGTTCGTCCGTCGACCGCCGTGCTCGCTCGCCTCTCGCTCGCATCCTCGTTCGCCCTCGGCGTCGTCGCGTGCGGTCCCCACGACCCGCTCGCG
>DASYCF010000599.1:0-6646 GCA_036500365.1 Byssovorax sp. | reverse complement strand
TCTTGCCGCGGCCGATGAGCCTGCTCACCGCGGGCGCGCGCCCGTCGATCCTGATCAAGGTCGTCGGCGAGGGAACGCGGAGGCTCGCGCGCGCCGAGCCGGGCGAGCGCTTCGATCTGCTCGCGCCGCTCGGCCGCGCATGGTCACCGCCGCGTGCGCGCCGCGCCGTGCTCGTCGCGGGCGGCGTCGGCCTCGCGCCGCTGCTGTTCTTCGCGCGCGAGATCGCGGCGGACCCGTCGCTCCCGCGCCCGCTCGCGCTCTACGGAGGGCGCACCGCGCGCGACCTCCCGCTCGCCGACGAGCTCGCCGCCGTGACCGAGCTCCGCGTGGCGACGGAGGACGGCTCGCGCGGGACCAAGGGCCGCGTCACCACGCTGCTCGACGCCGCGCTCGCCGACGCCGACGGCATCGAGCTCTACACGTGCGGCCCGGACGCGATGATGGCCGCCGTCGCCGAGCTCGCCGAGCGCGCGGGCGCGCCGTGCGAGGCCTCGCTCGAGACGCCGATGGCGTGCGGCTACGGCGTGTGCCTCGGCTGCCCCGTCGCGCTGCGCGAGGGCGGCTACCTGTACGCGTGCGTCGAGGGCCCGTGCGTCGACGCGCGCGCGATCGCCTGGCGCAAGGAGCCGCGCTCGTGACCGCGGACCTCTCCGTCGACGTCGGCGCGCTGCGCCTCGCGAACCCGGTGCTCACCGCCTCGGGCACGTTCGGCTACGCGCTCGAGTACGACCAGTTCTTCGACGTCGCGACGCTCGGCGGCATCTGCACGAAGGGCCTGTCGCTCGAGCCGCGGCACGGCAACCCGCCCGCGCGCATCTGCGAGACGCCAGCCGGCATGCTGAACGCGATCGGCCTCGCGAACGTCGGGGTCGAGGCGTTCTGCGTCGACAAGCTGCCCAAGCTCCGCGCGCGCGGCGTCACCGTGATCGCGAACGTCTTCGCGACGACGATCGAGGACTTCGTGAAGCTCGCGCGGAGGCTCGACGGCGAGGCCGGCGTCGCGGCGCTCGAGCTCAACGTGTCGTGCCCCAACGTCGACAAGGGCGGCCTCGAGTTCGGCGTCGATCCCGTCGCCGCCGCGAGCGTGACCGCGGCCGTGCGCGCCGCGACGAACCTCCCCGTGTGGGTGAAGATGTCGCCCGAGGCCGGCAACATCAAGCGCGTCGGCCAGGCGTGCGAAGAGGCCGGCGCCGACGCGCTCACCGCCATCAACACGATCCGCGGCCTGTCGATCGACGCGCGCACGGGCAAGGCGCGGCTCGCCAACAAGACCGGCGGCCTCTCCGGTCCCGCGCTCAAGCCGATCGCGCTCCGCATCGTCTGGGAGCTCGCGCGCTCGGTCAGCATCCCGATCATCGGCATCGGCGGCATCGCCACCGCGGACGACGCGATCGAGTTCATGCTCGCGGGCGCGACGGCCGTGCAGGTCGGCACGGCGAGCTTCGCCGACCCGCTCGCGAGCAAGAAGGTGCTCGACGGCCTGGCCGCGCGCTGCGCCGAGCGGGGCGTCGCGGCGCGCGATCTCGTCGGCGCGATGACGCGCTGACCCGTCTACTTGTTCTTGCTGCCGAACTTGAACGGCTTGCCCGTCGGCACGGCGACCTTCTGCGCGCCGTTCGGCAGGTTCGAGCCGCCCCCGCCGACGCGCAGCGGATCGACGAGGAGCGGCGTGAGCAGCTGCCGCGCCTTGTCGTCGAACGTCTTGAGGAGCGCGCCCGTGCTCTCGGTCGCGGTCGCGATCTGCTCGTTCATCACGCGCGAGTCCGCCTGCGGGTTCTCGTCGACCGTGCGCTGCATCAGATCCTTCAGCGTCTGCAGGATGGTGATGTACTTCGCGAGCGGCGTATCGGTGATGGGCGCCTGGTTCGGGCCGCCGCGCACCTCGAGCGGGACACCGAACGCCACCGTGCTCTTGAACACACCGGGCACCGCGCTCTCCTTGTCGCCGAGCTTCTTGAGATCGATCTTGCCGATGTTGATGCCGTTCGTCCGCTGGCGGATCTGCTGCTGCAGCTTGCGCTCGGCCTCGCGGTTCAGCTCCTCGTTCTCGAACGCCGCCTTGTCCTTCTTCCACTGCGTGTGGTCCTCCATCTGACGGAGGATGCGGAGGTACGGCCAGTCGGGCTTGACGAGGATCGTGTAGAGCTCGATCGCGTCCTTCAGCGTGGCGGGGCTCTCGATCTTGAGATCGGCCATCCACTCGGTCCACGCCTCGATGTACTTCTGGTCGTAGTCGTCGGCGAGGCGCTTCAGGTTGCGGCCGACCTGGTCCTTCTGCTCGTCGGGACCGAGCGGGACGACCCACTGCTCGCGCTCGAGCAGGCCGAGGCCCTCGGCGATGTTCTTCACGACGAAGTAGTGGCCCTTGTCGGTGTAGGGACCGTCGATCTCCTTCCAGTGCTTCTCCTTCTCGTTGCGCTGGCTCTTCAAGACGCGCAGCACTTCGGCGCGGTCGGCGAAGATGTCGTTCAGCGCGAGCGGCGGCACGACGCGGTTGGCGCGCACGTTGTCGCCCGCCTCGTCGTACTTGAGCTCGTTCACGCTCGTGACGAAGAGGTCGAAGTACCGCTTGTTCGCGGGCACGGCCAGGAGCTTCTTCCGCGCCGACTCGACGAGCGCGGTGTTCGGCGGCACGGGCGTGACCTTCTTCTCCTTGAGGAGCTCGAAATAGTAGCGGACGTGCGGCTCGAGCTGCTTCTTGAGCTCGGTCTCGCCGATGTTCGACGTCGAGCGCAGCTGCTCGGCCCAGAGCACGGTGAACTGGCCCGTCGCCCAGTCGATGTCGAGGTGCTCGACGTCGCTCAGCATCAGGTACTTCTTGAGCTCGAGGCGATCCTTCAGATAGTGCTCGCCCGTGATGAGCTTGAGCTTGTCCTCGAGGCGCTGCTTGCACGGGACGACGAAGCCCATCTGGATCTGGCTCACGTACGCGCGCACGGTGGGCCGGTAGACGACCTCGCCCTGGTACATGAGCCACCCCATGCCGACGGGCGTGCCCTCCTTGCGGATCGTGTCGATCTCCAGCAGGCGGTCGAGCACGGGGCGCACCTTGTCGAGCTTCGGCCCGGGCGGCTGACCGTCGGCCCACTGGATGACGCTCGCGTTCTTCACGCGCTCCTCGGTCTCACGCAGGAAGCGGCGGTTGTTCACGAACGACACGATGCTCGGCACGGCGGCGATGACCGCGAGCGCGAACGCCGACGCGCTGATCGCGAGGCGCATGAGCCGCTGCCGGCGGACCTCGCTCGCGCTGCGCGCCGCGATGTTCCCGTCCGGGAAGACGACGTTCATGAACACGTCGTGGAGGAAGTAGCTCTTCGACTCGACGACCTGCTGCGCGGCGAGCTCGGTCGGGCGGATGCCCATCGCCATGCCCATGCGGCCGAGCACGCGATCGAGCGGTCGCCCCTCTTGCGTGCCGCTCGTGAAGTAGAAGCCGCGCAGGATGGGCGTGCCCTGGAACGCGTTCACCGCGAACATGGCCTGCACGAACTCGCTGAGGTTGCGGCGCATGCCCGCGAACTCGAGCGGGAACTGGTAGATCTTCTCGCGCGCCTCGCGGTTGCGCTCGAAGGCGAGCCGCTTCATCGCGCGGGCGTGCACGCGCTGCGTGAGCACGTCGAACTCCGCGTCGAAGATCTTGCCGGGCTCGTTCTTCTGCATGTCGAGCTTGAGCGTCGTGCCCCACGCCTGCGAGCGGTCGCTCTTGCGGAGGTCGCCGAAGAACTCGATGAAGCCCGCGATGAGATCGCACTTCGTGAAGAGCACGTAGACGGGCACAACCATGTGGAGCTGCGTCATCACCTCGTCGATGCGAGCGCGGATCTTCTTGCCCGTGACCTCGAGCTGCTGCTCGTTCGAGTCGATGAGCTCGGCCACGCTGATCGCGACGAGGACGCCGTTGATCGGCCGGCGCGTGCGGTACTTGCGCAGCATGCCGAGGAACGCGATCCACTCGTCGTGGTCGTCGCTCTCGGTCGTGTAGCGCCCCGCGGTGTCGAGGAGGATGGCCTCGTTCGTGAACCACCAGTCGCAGTTGCGCGTGCCGCCGACGCCGCGGACGCCGCCGTCGCCGAACGGGAACACGAGCCCCGAGTGCTTGAGCGCGGTGGTCTTACCGGCGCCCGGCGGCCCGACGATCATGTACCAGGGCAGCTGATACAGCGCGGCCGAGCCGCCCTTCTTGCCGCCGAGCTTCGACGACTTGAGCGCCGTGATGCCGCCCGAGATCTGCTTTTGCAGCTCCTGGATCTCGGCGCGCCGCTCGGGCCGCGCGTTGAGCGCCTGCTGCGCGCCCTGCTGCGCGATGGCCCGCTCGAGCGCCGTCGCCGCGCGCGCCTGCCGGATGCGCCGGAAGATGAACAGCCCGACGACGAACACGAAGATCGTCGCGCTGATCGTGAGCGGGATCCAGAGCGGCCAGCTCAGGATGAACCACAGCGCCCAGCCGATGAGGACCAGCAGCCCAGAGAGGATCCACCACACGTTGTGGCGAAGATATCACCGTCCAGTTTGCGATGGGGCTCCGCCCCATACCCGGTGCCTTCGCCTCGCTGCCGCTTCGGCTCGAGCGATGCCCGCGCAGATGCGCGGGCCGGGAGCTCCGTACGAGGGTGCTCGTTGGCTTGCGTCGAGCCCAGCTTGGGCGGGCTCAGAAGAGATGCGGTGGCTAGTCGTCGTAGTCCGCGGGCGTCAGCGCGTCGGCGACGGGGATGTCGGCGGCGATGCGACGGGAGCGGATGGCCTCGAGCGCGACCTCGATCACCTCGAGGCGCGTCGTCGGGGCGTAGAACTCGCTCAGGCTCGCGGCGGGGAGCTCGGCGAGGCGGGCGGCGACGGCTTCGCGGTCGTCCTCTTCGAGCTCGAGGCCCTCGTCGCCGCCGTGCTCGCCGGTCAGGCCGATGGCGTCGGCCATCAAGAGGACCGGGTGGAACGCGAGGTAGACCTCCTCGAACTCGATGCGCCAGAGGGCCGGATCGTCGCTGTCGGCCCGCCACCACGACGGGTAGCGGCGGCGGACGAGCTCGCCGAAGTAGGCGCCCGCCGCCTGCGCGGCGAACGCGGCGACCTCGCGCTTGCCCACGGCCTCGGTCCGCGTCTCGCGGAGCCAGTGGTCGAGGACGCCGAGCGTCTCGGGCTCGTAGTCGAGCGTCACCTTCGCGGCCCGCTCGACGAACTTCACGCACGCGTCGGCGAGATCCTTGATCTGCGCCGGCGGGGGCGCCGCCGTCGGCGCGGCGCCGTTCTCGAGGCCGTTCGTGCTCACGCGGCTCTCTGTACCGTGCGGCCGCGCGCGGCGCGCGTGTTTTCGTGCGCGGACGTAGCCGGGGGCGTGCTAGCTTGGCGGCTCCCATGCGCCTCGGAGTCTTCAGCGACACGCACGCGAACTACGAGGCACTGAGCGCCGTGTTGGAGGCGTATCGCCGCGAGCGCATCGACGTCTACTACTGCCTCGGCGACACGGTGGGCTACGGCGGCTCGCCGAACGAGTGCGCCGACCTCGTGCGCAAGATCGCGAAGAAGACGATCCTCGGCAACCACGACGCCGCCGTCGCCGGTCGCATGGACTACTCGTACTACTACGAGGCGGCCCGCCAGGCGCTCGACACGCACGCGGCGATGCTCTCGCCCGAGAACGCGGCGTGGCTCCGCAGCCTCACCTACCAAGAGAAGCTCACCGACGTCGGCGTCGACCTCTGCCACGGCTCGCCCGTGCGGCTCGAGGAGTTCGAGTACATCTTCGCGCCCGAGCAGGCGCGCGAGTGCCTGCCCATGTACGGCGAGCTCGGTCACCTCACGCTCATCGGGCACTCGCACCTCTGCAAGGTGTTCGCGCTCACCCCGTCGAGCGTCGAGGAGCTCCCGCCCGTGGACTTCACGCTCGAGGAGAACAAGAAGTACATCGTGAGCGTCGGCTCGGTCGGCCAGCCGCGCGACTACGACAACCGCGCGAGCTTCACCGTCTACGACACGACGGCGAAGCGCTTCGAGTTCAAGCGCATCGAGTACGACATCGAGACCGCCGCCGAGAAGGTCCTCCGCGCGAAGCTCGAGCGAAACTTCGCGCACCGCCTCTACATCGGGGTTTGATCGGTCTCGCGGGACGGGCGCGCGCGGCGCGCTATGCTCCGCGACATGTCGAGCGGGCTGCCCACGAGCGTCGATCCGATCGCCGCGCAGATGGCGAAGCTCCTCGTCGACAGCGACGTCGACGAGCTGCGCGAGATCGTGAAGCGGTGGGTCGCCGAGGCGCCGACCGACGGGACGCGGCGCACGTACGAGGACTTCGGCGCGCGCATGATCGAGCTCAAGGCCGCGCTCGCCGAGCAGAACGTGCAGCCGACGCGCGGCGACCTCGAGACCGCCCTCACGATGATGCTGCGGCTCGCGGCGCAGCACGGCGGCGGACCCCCGCCGAAGCCGCCGACGTGACGTGGGCGCGCTGACGATCGACGACCTGCCGCCGGCGATGCTCCGCGTCTTCGCGGTGCTCTTCGGGCTGCTGTGGGGGAGCTTCCTCAACGTCGTCATCTACCGGCTGCCGCGCGGGATGAGCGTCGCGACGCCGCCGTCGCACTGCCCCGGCTGCGGCAAGCCGATCGCGCCGTACGACAACATCCCGCTCGTCTCGTTCGCGGTGCTGCGC
>DASYCF010000598.1:0-2921 GCA_036500365.1 Byssovorax sp. | reverse complement strand
AGAGCACGGTGCGGAACAAGAGGAGCAGCGTCCCCATCGCGGCCCAGAGCACGCTCGGTCGCTCGACGTACTTCGCCCAGGGCGAGGCGTCGGCCTCCTCGACCATGAGGCGCAGCACCTGCCGCACGACCGTCGCGTGCGCGATGAGGAGGATCCCCGCGACCACCGCGAGGCGGAGCAGGTGCTCGCCGAAGCGCGAGAGCGAAGACGGCAGCGCCGCGCTCGAGGCTCCCGGCATCGACGACACGTCGGACGACGGCTTGTTCATGATGTCCCGGCGCCCGGCAGACGACGTGCCAGCCATCGTTTCACGAGCGCATCTGCGCGTTTCCGCGATCGGTCGCCCTGCGCACCCGTACGTTGGAGGTCGCGACTGAAAGAAACTTCTACCATGGTGCAGCCGTCCGAGGCGTCTGCCAGGCGCGCCGACAAGGGCGCCCCGAACGCCGTCGCGAGGTGCGTCAGCCTACTACGGAGCGCTTCGGCCGCGCGAGCACCGCGAGGCCGAGGGCCGCGAGCCAGCCGACGAGGCGCGCGGCGCGATCGAGCAGGCCCGCGCCGTGGTAGCCGTAGTCGGCGTCGCGCTTCGGCATCGGCTCCTTCGCGAGCGCGGCGATCATCGCGGCGTCGCCGTACGCCTTGCCCGTGAGATCGTAGACGACGGTGCGATGCGCGCGCAGCGCGTCGACCACGGCGGCCTCGTCGTCGCGCTCGGCGAACACGAGCGTCCGCACGACGCCGAGCCCGCTGCCGAAGTGATAGTCCGACGAGCCGATCGCGGTGAGCTGGTGGCCGGCCGCGCGCGCGTCCTCGTAGAAGCGGCGCATGTCGTCCCAGCGCCACCCGTCGCGGCCGCCGCCGCCGAACGCGATCGGGTGCATCACCTCGGCGCCGTCGAGCACGTCGAGCACCGTGTCGAAGCGCGCCCAGTACCCCTTCACCGGGTGCGCCGCGATCGCGACGCCGCCCTGCCCGTGGATCGCGGCGATGTTGTCGCGCAGGGGATCGCCCGCGTGCACGCGCTCGTGGAGGCCCACGGCGATGAGGTGGAAACGGTTCGTCGTGATCTCCTCGCCGACGATCACGGTGGGCCCGCCGATGGCCCGCGAGAACGCGCGGCCGAGCTCGCCCGGGAAGGTGTTGTTGTGCTCGGTGATCGCGAGCACGTCGAGCGCGCGGCGCCGCGCCTGGATCACGACGTCGAACGGCGAGAGCAGCCCGTCGGAGAAGCGCGTGTGGGCGTGGAAGTCCGACTCGAGCACGCGGTAGCCCGCGCGGTACACGGCGGGCCGCGCTGGCACGACGTCGAGCGCGGTGCCGACGACGGTGCACGCGAAGAACGCGCCCGCGGCGACGACGAACCAGGGCGCGCTCACGGGATCCCCGGGAACTGCGGCGGGAGCTGGTTCGTGACGACGTACCAGCCGACGATGAGCCCCACGAACACGACGTAGTGGATCGCCGTCGCCGCGAGCGCGCGCGGGCGCGAGAGCTCGAGCCCGGCGCGGAACCCCGCGTAGGTGAGCGCGACGCTGTACCCGATCGTGACGAGCATCGACCCGGGGAGGATGCCCGTGCGCAAGATCCAGATGAAGCCCTCGTACGCGTCGGGCGCGACGAGCGGCACGATCGCGACGAAGAGGAGCAGGAGCTTCCACGGGAGGAAGCCCGAAAAATAGAGCGAGAGCGCGCGCGGCACCGACGCGGCCGGCGCCACCGCGCGCGTGGCGAGCGCGATCGACGCCGCCTGGACGACGGGCGCGACCAGGTAAAACACGAACGCCGACGCGACGTGGAACGCGACGAGACGCCCCGCCGACGTGAGCGACACGAACGCGCCGACGACGAGCAGGAGGAGCCCGGCCTTCGTGACCGCGGCGCGGAGCAGCGCCGGATCGTCGGCGGCGCCGAGCTCGCGGTATACGCGAAATGGGTGCGTAAGGAGCCTTACGTCGTCGGAGAGCACGAGCCTGCGGACCGAAGTAGCAGGTTCTCGGCCGGAAAACGCGCGCCGCACGTGGCTACTTTGGTGGACGCTGACGCGGGCGTCGCGCGCGCCCGGTTTCGGATACCATCGGAGGCAAGGCTGGCCATGCTCCAACGTATCGAACGAATGATGTCGTCCGACGCGCTGCGCGTTGAGCGGGCCCGGGCGCGCATGCTCGCCGCGCTCGGACCGCCCGGCGCCGACGACGACGGGCGCTCGCGCGAGGTGGATCTCGACCGCGCGTGGTTCTCCGCCGGCTACGACGGGACGGTCGAGTTCGCCGGCCCGTGCCAGCTCGTCGCGATCCTCACGGAGCACGCGTGGCGCTGGGGGTTCGACGATCCCGCCGTCCCGCCGCGCGCCGTCGGCAACATCCGCGCGCTCGTGCAGAGCGACGCCGCGCTCGCCGCGCTCGGCGCGAGCCCGCTCGTGCTCCCGGACGACGCGTTCGCCCTCCGCCTCGCGACGTGGCTCGCCCTCCGCGCGGGCTTCCTCGGCGCCTACCCGGTCGTCGTGCGCGGCGTCGCGACGCTGATGGCGCTCGGCATCTCGCGGCCGAGCTCGGCGGGCGCGCCGACGAGCGCGTGGTGCTCGGCGTGCGGCGGCGCGGCGGACGATCTCGGCATCGTCGACGAGGATCTCGCGCTGTGCGCCGCCTGCGTCGACGAGCTCCGCGCGCTGGGCGAGCCGCACCCGACCGATCGGCGGCGCGTCGTCTTCGAAGGCACGCTCCGCACGCCGCGCGATCTCGTCACGCTGCAGGCGGCGTTCGGGAGCTCCTCGGTGCTCGCGCTCACGGGGTCGAACGGGGACCGCGCGTCGGCGGCCGGCGTGCTCGAGGCGCTGCGCGCGCTCTGCCTCGTGTGCGGTCGGTCGCGCTCGCCGGCGGACGTCCTCGTCCTGAACGACGCGTTCACCATCTGCCCGAAGTGCG
>DASYCF010000597.1:0-5854 GCA_036500365.1 Byssovorax sp. | reverse complement strand
GCCGTCCGCCGGTAGACGAGCTTGACGGCGACCGGCGCGGCGCGCTCGCGATCGATGGCGCGGTGGACCTCGCCCATGCCTCCGACGCCGGCGAGATCCTGGATCTCGTAGCGCCCGCCGAGGACCTCGCCGCTCTTCATGCTCGTCGCGCGCGCATCCTACACCGGCTCTCGGCGTGCGATGCGCGCCTCGACGGGGGCGCTACTTCTTCGTGCTCGCCGGCTTCGGCGGCGCGGCCTTCGCGGGGCGGAGCGCCTCGAGCTGCGCCTCTGCCGCGTGCATGCCCTTCGTCGCGTCCTCGAGCTTGCCGCGCGCCTCGCCCATGTTCGCGGGGTGGCCCGCCATGTCGTCGTCCGCGTGCTTCAGCGCCGCCTTGGCCGCGTCGTTCGCGGGGTTGAACTTGCTCGCGGGCAGGTCGTTGAGGTCCTTGTCCTTCATCAGCTTCGTGAGCGCGTCGCGCGCGGAGCCATACGTGTCGAACTCGGCGAGCGAGCTCTCCACGCGGTCGGTGACGCCCTTCATCTTCTCGGCGCGCGACGCAGAGTCCGCCGACTTCGCCGCGGCGAAGTCCTTCGTCGCGCTCGAGTTGAGGTCGTCGAGCGCGGCCGAGAAGCCCGGGTACTTACCGCGGTACTTCTGGATGTTCTCTTGATCGTGGTGCCACCGGTTCTCGAGGTCGGTCACGCTCGGCGGGCCGCAGCCCGAGAGCGCGAGGAGCCCGGCCGTCCACGCGATCACGATCGTCGTTCGCAGTTTCATCGTCGCCACCTTGTCGTCGAGGGGGGACGGCGCGTTCGGCGCGCCGCCAGGGCGTGAGCCCCGCGGCGGCAACAGCAACCGGCGTACCGCGACGCGCGACGGGCGTTCCGCGCGATCCCGCGCGCCGTCGGGCGCTGCCCCGATGTCTGGCGGTCCTCGCTGATGACCCGCGGTCCTCACCTTCCGCGACGCGCTCGCCGATCGCCCGCGGAAACGCGCGGAGCGACGCGCGGCATGCCCGTTGCGGTGAGGCGCCGCATGAACCCTCGCACCGCCTTCTCCTTCCTGCTCATCGCCGCTCCCCTCACCTTCGTCGCCGCTTGCGGCGGCAAGAAGGGCGCTTCGCCGTCCTCGGACGCAGCGTCGGCGACGCCCGCCGCGTCCGGGGGCGCGAAGGGCCTCGCCGCCGTGCCGCCGAAGCTCGCCGCCGACGTGCAGAAGGCGATGGCGTGCAAGTCGTTCGACGTCGGCTTCGACTCGAACTGCGCCGACTACAAGGCGTACTACGACCAGAAGGACGACTTCATCGACGGCAAGGCCGACGCGGCGCTCGTGAGCCTGCTCGAGGACTCGAGCGAGAAGGTCCGCTACCTCGGCGCGATGAAGCTGAACCAGTACGGCAAGACCTTCGCGACGGACAAGGCGCTCGCCGCGCGCGTCGTCGCCGCCGCCGCCGCCGAGACGTCGAAGTTCAGCGGCTACGAGATGGGCTCCGCCGCCGGCCGCGTGCGGTCGACCGACACGGGCCTCACCGACAAGCAGGCCGCGATCGTGAAGGCGCACGCCGTCCCCGAGGTGCGCCGCGGCATGCTCGGCTACGTGCTCTTCACGAACGGCGAGAACAACACGATCTACGACCTCGTGAGCGCGACCGTGAAGGACAAGGACAAGGGCATCGGCCTCGCCGCGCTCCAGGCGTTCTGGGTCGGCGGATCGCACCGCCTCGCCGACACGTGCAACCTCTACGCGGCCAACGTCGACAACGCCGACGACTCGATCTCGGCCGAGGCGACGAACGCCCTCCCCTGGTATCGCCAGTGCTCGTCGCACTACGACGCGCTGCTCACGTCGATCGGCAAGCGCGTCGACGCGTCGAAGGTGCCGAGCGCCTCGTTCGCGAGCGCGCTCAAGCACGTGTGCGAGCCCGACGGCAAGGCGAGCGACCCCCAGAAGAAGACCGCGCAGAAGATCGCGAAGTCGATGGCCGAGTCGAAATCCCTCCAGGGCTGGACGCGCGCCTCCGCGCTCGACGCGCTCGTCACGTGCGATCCGAAGGGCGAGAAGAAGGAGCTCAAGAAGCTCGCGAGCGACGCCGACGCCGACGTGAAGAAGAAGGCGTCGGAGCTGCTCGCCGCCAAGTAGCGATGGCCCTGGCGACTCCGCTCCCGCGGACCGCCATCGAGGGAGGGGCGCGCGGCGGCCGACGCGGAGAACGGGACGCGCGTCGGTCGCCGCGCATTTTATTGAACAATATCTGTTAATTGCAACACACGTATGACGTCTTACGCGATGTCCGGTGGACAGGATCTCTCACCGTTCACGTGAGCGGCGCTGCGCGGTCGAGGGCGCGCGCGTGTCGACCGCGCGCGTCGCGCCCGCGAGGGTCGGCGCGAGAACTTGGCCCCGCTCGCTGCGGTGGGGCATGGCCTGCCGCATGCGGATCCACCCATCGCTCGGCGCGTCGTCGCTCGCCCTGCTCTCTCTCGCGTCGCTCGGCGCGCTCGCCGGTTGCTCCGGCAAGGCCGAGGCGCTCTCGAAGGTCGAGCCGAGCGACGAGAGCTTCGCGAGCATGCCCGCGCCGCCCGAGGGCGGGCCGAAGCTCGCCGCGCGCGCGCCGCTCAGGGTGTTCGCGCTCCCGTCGACGTCGTCGAAGGAGCTCGGCGAGATCGGCGTCGGCGGCGTCGTCGCGCGGTCTGCCGGGCCGGTCACGAACAAGGCCTGCGCGGCGGGCTGGTACGCGGTGCGCCCGCACGGCTTCGTGTGCGCCGACGCGGGCGTGTCGCTCGACGCGCGCAAGCCGAAGAGCGTCGCCGACGCCGCGCTCGACCGCGCGCTGCCGTATCGGTACGGCCGCGCGAGGGTCGACGGCGTGCCGCTCTATGCGCGCGTGCCGACGCTCGCCGAGCAGCTCGAGGCCGAGCCCGAGCTCGCGAAGCACCCGCCGAAGCCGCTCGATCAAGAGGTGCTCGGCGTCGCGGCGAACGACGTGCCGCTCGACGCGCACGCGGTCGCGAGCGGCCCGCCCGTGCTCCTGCCGACGGGCGACGGCGTCGAGGGCGGCAAGCGCACGACGCTCTCGTTCTTCACGTTCACCAACACGCTCGAGGCGCCGACGACGACGTTCGCGATCGCGTCACCCGCGAAGATCGGCGTGCTGAAGAAGGGCACGGGCGTCGCGCTCGCGGGCGCGTACGTGGCCGAGGGCCCGGGCGACGCCGCGTCGAACCACCGCGCGCCGCGCCGCTTCGGCGTCACGCCCGACGGCCTGCTCGCGCCGCTCGATCGCCTCCGCCCCGCGCTCGGCTCGACGTGGCACGGCATCGACCTCGAGGCCGTCGGCCTGCCGATCGCGTTCGTGCACAAGCAGGGCGTGCACACGTTCGGCATGCAGAAGGGCAAGGCGCAGAAGCGCGACGACGAGCTCGAGCGCAAGACCGCCGTCCCCCTCTCGGGCAAGTTCCGCACGGTCGAGGGCGTGAAGTACTTCGAGACGCGCGAGGGCGAGTGGATGCGCGCGCAGGACATCGTGCTCGTGGTGAAGCGCACGAAGTTCCCCGACTTCGCGCGCGGCAAGCAGCGCTGGATCGACGTCTCGATCGCGAACCAGACGCTCACGGTCTACGAGGGCACGAGGCCGCTCTACGCGACGCTCGTGTCGACGGGGCGCGATCTGTTGAAGGACGCGGCGACCAGCGCGTCGACCCCGCGCGGCAACCTGCGCGTCACCGGCAAGGCCGTGCGCAAGTCGCTCGACGCGAAGGAGGTCGCCGGCGCGTTCGACCCGCTCGACGCGCCGTGGGCGCTCGACCTCGAGGGCGGCGTGACGATGGCCGGCAGCTACTTCGGCGACGGCGTCGGGGAGGCGAGCACCTTCCACGACATCCTGATGACGCCGATCGACGCGCACCGCGTGTGGTCGTGGGCCGAGCCCGGCCTCCCCGACGGGTGGAGCGCCGCGAGCGATCCCGGCGGCGAGGGCACCGTCGTCAGCGTGCGGCCGTAGCCCGCGCCTCGCGCCTCGCCCTCGTCAGCCCCCGAGCTCGTCGAACACGACGTCGATCGCGTCCGCCTCGTCGGGCTTCGCGGCCTCGGCGCGATCGCGGGCGCGCTCGCGCCGCTCCTTTCGCACGCGCCGGAGCTCCTCGGCGATGCGCGGCGCGAGGCGCGCGTTCGTCTCGGTGAGCTTGGCGAGGAACGCCGGCGAGAGGCCGCGGCGCTCGTCGAGGATCGCGTAGAACTCGTCGGCGACCTCGGCGACCTCGGCGACGTCGGCCTAAAGCCCCTGCGACGCGGGCCTGTCGAAGTGCCGGCGCTCGGGCTTCACCTTGGCGAGCGCGGCCTTCGCGTCGCCGTGGCCGAGCCACTTCATCGTCTCGCGCACGACGCGCTCGGGGTCGGCGAGGAGGCTCGCGTACGTCTGCACGTGGATCGCGTAGCGGCGCGTCCTCACGTCGCGGAGGAGCATGAAGTTCTCCCACCACCACTCGAGCGCCGGCGCGATGTGGGGGCGCGGCGGCGCGCCCTTCGCGCCCTCGGACTCGAGCGCGTAGAGCCGCGCGACGCTCGCCTCGTACTCGCGCCACTCGCGCATCGTCGCGACGACGCGGCCGATGTACGCGCGGTCGGTGCGCACGAGGCCGGGGATGAACACCTTCACCGCGTGCCTCTCGACCTGCTCGGGGAAGAGATACGCGCCGTTCGCCGGGTTGGGGTTCGTCGCGTAGTAGACGCCGCTTCGCAGCGTCGACTCGTAGAAGCCGTCGACGTTCGCCTTGCGGAGCGCCGTGTCGCCCCAAGCGCGCGGGAACGCGTCGCCGAACGGGACGAAGCCGGCGCCGACGAGGATCTGCATCCACGTCGAGGTGCCCGAGCGCTTCGTCCCCGTGACGAGGATCACCGCGCCCCCTCCTCTCCGCGAGGTTCGTGGCCTCGCGGAGGCGCGCTCGATGCTTACTGGCAGGTGCCCGTCGACGTGTTGCACGTCAGCGTGCCGGCGTCGTTCACGCCGAGGCAGTCCACGTCGGTGTTGCACTCCACGCAGGTGCCCGCGACGAGGCTGTTCGACGTGTCACCGCACACGTGCGCGGCCGGATCGCCCGTGAGCGTGCAGCTCGTCCCCGTCGGCGCGTCGCTGAAGCACGGCGTCAGCGGCGAGGGACCGCAGCACGACGGGTTGGTGAGGCACACCGAGTTCGAGGTCGGGATGTCGGTCGCGTCGTCGACCGAGGTGGTCCCGCCGGAGCCGTCGCACACGATCTTCTGGCAGTCGCCCGGCGTCTGGAGCGCCGCGGGCGCCGTCGAGAAGCCGGGAAAGACGCACGCGCCGGAGCTGTTGCAGTCGGTCGCGCCGCACGCGCCGGCGGTCGAGCACGCCGCCGTGCAGCAGTGCGTGCCGCCGCCCGTCGTGCCGCACTTGCTCGAGGTGCACTGGTCGTTCGCCGCGCACGTCGCGCCGGGCACGCCCTTCGCGATGCACGCGCCGCCGGAGCAGTAGGTGTTGACCGGGTCCTGACAGTCCGCGTCGCTCATGCACGACGGCTTGCACGTCGTCGCGTTGAGGCAGATCACGGCGCCGGGGCACGCCGCCGTGGTGCCCGTGCCGCAGCTGCCGGCGCCGGTGCAGGTCGCCGCCGTCGTCAGCTGACCGTTGGTGCACGCCGCGCTGCCGCACGTGACCGTGTTGGGCTCCTGCTCGCACGCGCCGCCGACGCCGCACTTGCCGTCGTCGCCGCAAGGGGGCGACGCGGTGCACTGGCCCGAGGGCGCCGTCGTCCCCGCGACGAGCGACGAGCACGAGCCGTTCGGCTGGCCGGTGAGCGCGTTCGAGCACGCCTGGCACGTGCCGTTGCACGCGCTGTTGCAGCAGAAGCCGGAG
>DASYCF010000596.1:0-2424 GCA_036500365.1 Byssovorax sp. | reverse complement strand
TCGCGGAGCGCGTCGACGATGGCGACGAGCGACGCCTCGGGCATCGCGCGGCGCAGCGCCTCGAAGAGGGGCCGCAGGTCGACCGAGGCGGCCGCTGCGTCGGCGTCGACGACGATCACGTCGGGTCGATCGATGCCGGCGACCACGAGCGCGTCGTACGGGTGCTCGACGTGACGCACCGTGGCCTCCGGCTGGCCGATGGCGTGCGCCACGGCGTCGCGCGCCGCGCCGCCGCCGATGACGAGCGCCGTGCGGACGCCCGCGTGGGCGAGCTCGCGCGGGACGTCGTAGCCCCACGTGCGCAGGAACTCCGCGACGTCTTGCGCGCGGAACCGGAGGTGCCGGCCCGGCGTGCGGAAATGCGGGATGCGTCCCCGATCGACCCAGTTGTGGATCGTCTTCAGATCAACCTCGCAGAGAGACGCGAGGTCCGACGCGGTCATGAGCTTGTCTCGCTTTGCGGCCATGGTTTGCTCCAACGACGAGCACGCCAGCCACATTTGCTCGCGGTCACGCGTCGTCGATGGGTTCAACGTAGCTCTTGTTTCCGCACATGCCATGACCCCGCCCACATGCGACGAGCCGAGCTCGACCCAATCGAACGAGGTCGACCGTCCCTCACGGCGACGACGGCTCGCATGTCACGGGCTCGTGGTCGCGTTCGCGCGGCCGGGCGTGGGCGTCGCGAGCACGAACGAGCTCGCGATGCCGTCCGGCGCGCGCGGCGACGTGCGCGCGACGCTCATCCCTGATTTCGGCTTCGGCGATGGAGGGAACGAGGACACGGTCGAGCCGTCCGGCGCCTTCAGCGTGAGCGGCTCGCCGTCGTTGGAGAGGCCGCGGCTGCCGACGCGCGGCACGCGCAGGATCAGCGCGCCGCTCGCTGGCTTCGGGTCGTAGCCGTCGTCCGCCACGAAGTCGGCGCCGACGAGCAGCGCGAACGCGCCGGGCGGGAGCGTCGCGCTCGGCAGCGGGGTCTCGCCGCCGAGATCGTCGAGCACGTAGCCGGTGAGGTCGGCCGCGACCTGGCCGTCGTTGACGAGCTCGACCCACTCCTCTGCAGGCTCCGGTCCGACGGGATCCGCCAGCACCTCGTTCAGGATCACGTGCGGCCGCGCGGCCGCGGTCTTCACGCGGACGGTCGCGCGCGACGCGACGCCGGCCACGTCGAAGGTGGCGAGCGCGAGCAGCACGTCCGCATCGACCGGGAGCGGACCGAGGACGAACGCGTCGCCGGGGGCGGTCGCGAAGACGCTGTCGACGGAGCCGCCGGACGCAGCCCACAGCAGCGGCTCGCGAGGCGATCGACCGACGATCTGATCGTCCTCGACGACGCCGCATCCGGGGCCGATCTGCACCTCGTCGGCGTGGCACGCGAGGGCCTCGACGGCGATTGCGTGCGCGCGGTCGCGCGTGAACGGCCGCGGATCCAGCGAGGCGACCACCCCGCTCGAGGAGGTGAACGACGGCGGCGGCGCGAACGGCCCGCTCCGCTCGGCGGCGTCGCGCGACGCGAACGACACGCAGCGCCGGTCGACCCCATCGACGCCGACGGCGAGCTCGCCCGATGGGCCCGTCGGCTCGAGGCGCGCTCCCGCGGCCGGGCCTTCCAGCGCGGTCGCGCCGCACCACACGCCGAACGACGTGGACGCGGCGTCGCCGACGGGCGGCCAGATGCGCGGGAGCACGGGCGGCGGCGCCGCGTCGACGGAGAAGGTCGCGGAGACGAACGCGTCGGCGAGCGCCACGCTGTACGTCTCGCCCGGGTCGAGCGCGGCTGAGGGAGCCACGACGATCGCGCCGCTCGGCTCGGTCCACGCGACGACCTCGAGGATGCGCGCCGCCAGCGCCATGCTCACGTTGTCCTCCTCGAGCTCACGCAGATGCTGATCCGAGAGCACGCCGGTCGCGACGACCACGCGATCGGCGGTGACGCCATCGGGCGGCTCGTCGAGGCGGATCTCGACGACGCTCGCGGCGCCGTCGAGCGGCGCGCTCGGCACCACGGCGAGCGGAAACGGCGGACCTCCGCCGCCGCCGGCGCCGCCTGCGCCATATGAAGCAGCCTCGATCGAGTCGAGCGGGAGCTCGTACGCGCAGGCGGCGAGGACGAGGGCGACGACGACGAGCGGGGCGTGCACGCGCATGCCTGTCTGTCGACGCGAGCGCGCTCCATGTTGCTACGCTCCGCGCGCGATGAAGGGCGACGACGTGAAGGCGCTGCGTCAGGCGATCGGCTGCACCGCGCGCGATCTCGCGGGCGCGCTCGGCCTCGAACAGGCGGACGTGCTCGCCTGGGAGCGCGGCGAGCTCTTCCCGACGAAGCGCTACGTCACGAAGATGGAGTCGTTCCGCGCGAGCGGCTTGCCGAAGGCCGCGCGCACGGCGGCGCAGCGTCCAGCCGCCTCGCGACCTCGGGACGTC
>DASYCF010000595.1:0-4872 GCA_036500365.1 Byssovorax sp. | reverse complement strand
GGCGCCCGTGCACGTCCGCTGGCACCTCGGCGCGATGGCGTCCGGCGCGGTCGGCGCGTGCACGCTCGGCGCAGGCGACGACGTGACCGGCACCTCGACGATCGACGACCTCGCGCACGCCGTGTACGTCGCGGGGAAGCTCGATTTCGTCGACGGCGGCGACGGCGCATGGGTCGCGATCGTGGGCCCGAAGAGCTTCGAGCCGAGCTCGGCGTTCCAGTGGACGAAGACGACGTTCGGCCTCGTGCGCGCCGCCGTCGATCCCGACACGGGCCCCGAGCCGTTCTCGTTCTTCTTCGTCGCGGAGCCGGGCCTCGGCGCCACGACGGACGACGCCGCGTTCGGGCGCTCGTTCGCGACGTGGTTCGACGCGGGGCGCACGCTCGACGACCCGCTCAAGATCACGGTCGCGCACGCGCTCCTCCACCGCGTGTTCGGCGCGAAGGTGAGGCTCGCAGACGAGGGCGGCGGCGAGGCGGCGTGGTTCTCCGAGGGCTTCAGCGTGCACTACGCGCGAAAGATCCTGTTCGCGAGCAAGCGCATCTCGGCCGAGGCCTTCCTCGACGACGTGAAGCGGCACGAGGGCGACCACGACAGCGCCGCCGACGCGTGGGCCCACGACGCCGCGCGCCGGTCGCACGCGAGCTTCACGCGCGGCGCGCTCTACGCCGCGACCCTCGACGCCGCCGTCCGGCACGCGACGAAGGGCGCGCGCTCGCTCGACGACCTCGTGAAGGAGCTCGTGGCGCGGGCCGAGCAGCGCCGAAACCCGATGCTGCCCGCCGGCGCGCTGCGCGAGCTCGCCGTGCGCGAGGCCGGCGCCGCCGCCGGAGAGGAGTTCGACCGCGTGATCGTCCGCGGCGAGGACGCGCAGCCGCCGAGCGACGCGTTCGGACCCTGCTTCGAGCGCGTGCCGCGCGAGCTCAGGGTCTTCGACCTCGGCTTCGACCGCGCCGCCCTCGACGGCTTCCCGGGGCCCGTGCGCGGCGTCGAGAAGGACTCGGCCGCCGAGCGCGCGGGCCTGCGCGACGGCGCGTTCGTCACGAGCGCGAAGGTGCCGCCGCCCGACCAGAAGAACGCGAAGGTCGAGCTCACGATCCAGGAGCGCAAGGGCACGCGCAGGATCCGCTACAAGCCGGAGGCGCGCCGCACCGAGAGCGTCTGGCAAGTCACCCGCTGCCGCTGACGCGCGCCCTCGACGATCGCCCTCTCGTGGGATCGTCGCTCCGAGGTCCGATTCCGACAGGGCTTCAGGGCGGCGCTGCGGGCGGGGCGACGGCGGGCGCTGGCAGGGGCTCGGTCGACGCGGGCGCCGTGATGGCGGCGAGGAGCCACGCGAAGCCCGCCGCGAGCCACAGGGCGCTGACGCCGAGCTGCAGGACGACGAGCTCGACGACGAGCAGCGCGAGCGCCGACGCCGTGGCGCCGACGCCGAGCATCCACGGGAGGGCGGCCGCGCGCCCGGAGAAGAGCCGCGCGCCGAGCGGCAGCGCGTTGCCGACGAGCCAGCCGAACGGAGCCGCCATCGCGAACGCGGCGGCGAAGCGCGCCTCGAACGGGAGGTTCAGCGCCGCGTCGACGAGCGCGCGCCCGCCCACGGCCTCGGCGGCGATGAGCGCGATGAGGATCTCGGCGCGCAAGGTCGCCGCGTCGCGCACGCGGTCCCGCGACGCGCGCGCCGCGAGCGCCGCGCCGACGACGCCGAAGAGCGCGCCAGCCGCGAGCACGGCGCTCGACGTGTAGACGAGCCGCCCGAGGAACGTCGCGAGCTGGTGCGTGAACGCGGCGACGAGGAGCACGACGCCGGCGCCGAGCGCGCCCGCGTACGTCGCCGAGCGGAGCGGGCGCGGCGTCCCTTCGCCGACGGTGGCGCGCGCGGCGTCGGCGCGGCGCGCGATCACGTGGAGCACGAGCGCGACGAGCGTCCACACGGCGAGCGCGCCGAGGAACAGGACGACGCCTTGCTGCTGCGCGAACAGCGCGCCAAGGTCGCCGAAGAGGGCGGGCCACGCGAGCGGCGCAGACGACATCAGGCCGACGGGGCGCTCGTCCGTCGGCGGCGGGGGCATGTCGGCCACGCCGTCGCCCGCGGCGAGCTCTTGCCTGCGCGCGCCGTGCGGATCGTCGGGCGCGAAGAGCTCGAGGAACTTGCTGCGCTGGCAGTGCTTGCGCAGGAGGACGACGTCCGCCTTCGCGAGCGCGGTGCGCCTGGCGACGAGCGTCGCCGCGTGGCCCTGCCCGCACGCGAAGAGGTTCTGCGCCGGCACCGTGACGCCGGCGCGCTTGAGCGCGGTCGCCGTCAGGCCGAGGAGCCGCTCGAACTCGACGTCGGCGCGGGTGACGACGAGCACGCCGTCTTTCTCGAGGTGCGCGAAGTCGTCGGCCAGCGCGTCGACCGTGAGCAGCGGATCGGTCGTGAACTCGAGCGCGCCAGCGCCGAGCGCGGGGCCGGTGTCGCCGTAGCCGATGACGATGTTGCGGTAGCTGTACGACGAGCGCCGCACGTAGGAGCGACCGTCGGACAGCGTGGCGTGCACCTCCGGCCGGCTCAGCAGATCGCCGGCGAAGGTCTTGTAACGATCGGCGAGCACGTCCTCGAGCAGCAGCGGGTCGGGCTCGGCGACGTAGACGTCCTTCTGCTTGGCCTTCGCGGCGACGCGCACCTCGCGACCGCCGCCGATGCCGAGGACGAGCGTGGGCCCGTGCTCCTTCGTGAGCACGTAGCCGAGGTCGTCGGGCACGGCGACGGGCTGAGTCTTCGCCTCGAGCATGGGCCGGGGCGCCGCGCCGTCGACCCGCACCATCGACTGGCCCGCGATCGGGCGCTCGACCGTGACGACGCTCGCGTCGCTCCACGCGGAGAACTCGGGCTTCTCGGCCGTGTAGCGCGGCGCGCCGAGCTTGAGCCACGGGGCGCCGACGTCGCCTGACACGAGCACGACGGAGCAGAGCGCGAACGTCGCGACGAGCGAGCCGCGCAGCGGCGCCTCGCCCGAGCGGCGCGCCGACGCGTACATCGCGAGCGCCGCGGCGGCGAAGACGACGGACACGGCGAGCGCCACGCGCATCGCCCCTTGGCCGAGCGAGAACAGCACGACCGGAACGCCGACGACGACGCCGCCCAGCGCAGCCGCGACCACGCGCGGCGTCGCGTCCGCGAGCCAGCGGAGCGAGCCGCCGACCACCGCGCCCGCGGCCGCGAACGGAAGGGCGAGCGCGATCGACACGGCCGCGAGCTTGCCGATCGGCGCGGCGGCGAGCCGATCGACCACCGGCGAGACGTGCAGCAGCACGAGCAACGCGGCGACGGTGCCCGCCGCGCCGAACCCCGCGCGCAAGGCGAGGCGCCCGACGGTGCGCCCGTCGAGCGGCTCTGCGCGCGACGCGAGCGTGGCCCCGGCGCCGAGGCCGAGCGCGCCGACGAACGGCACGAACCACGAGAAATGCTGGCCGTACATCCCCACCGCGACCCGCGTCAGCGCCACGTCGAGCGCGACGACGGCGAGCGTCGTGAGGAAGGTACCGGCGAGGAGCCCGCGGCGCGTCGAAGCCTGCATGCGCGTCGAGGTGGAGTTGACCGGGCGAAGCGAGGTCTGGGTTGGGGCCACTTGCGGCTCCATCGCAATCGGCCCGTCTCTCTGCGGCGGCCGCTGCGGCTCCGCCACGAATTCGGCGCCTTACTACCACGCAGCGCGGATCGCGCGAGGAGAACTTTCTTTCAGCGCTTGAGCCGCAGCGCCCCGAGGGGCCAGGGCTCGAGGAGCGGGCGGGGCGACCGCGGGCCGACCTGGCGCACGGCGCGCGCGCACTCGTCGAGGATCAGGCGGCGCGGACCGAACGCGGAGCCGTTCGCCGCGTCGGCGTCCATGAGCCGCGTCGGCGTATCGAAGCCGTAGTCGTCGGGGTGCCCCGGGTCGTCGAGCAGGAGGTGCCCGAGCTCGTGAGCGAGCGCGAACGACGTGCGGTCGGCCCGTACGCCGGCGCGATCCTCGATGACGACGTCGCGGATCGCGCCGCCGTCCGCGCGGATGAACGACTCGCCGATGCGGCCGCCGCCTGCGAACGCAGGGATGAAGAAGACGCGCGCGACGTCGGGCGCGACGTCGAACGCCTTGATCAACGCGCGCTCCTCGACCGTGCCCGCGAGCGCGTCGACGTCGCCGAAGTGCTGCAGGCCGTCGTCGAGATCGACGCGACCGATGCACGCCGTGAGCGTCGCGTCGGTCGAGACGGGGCCGGTCGCGGGCGGCTCCACCACCGCGAGGCCGCCGGCGCGCCGCCGCACGAGCACGTCGACGGCGCCGAACGCGCCCGCCGCCATCGGCGCGTTCTCGCTCACGATCGCGTTCACGCCCGCCGCGCGGATCGCCGAGGCGAGCACGCGCGCGGCTGCGTCGGGCCGGGCGCCGCGCGCGATCCTCGCCGTGATCTCGCGGCCGTCGACGCGCACGTGGAGCTCGCCGCCGCTCGCGGGGAGGCCGTGGTCGCAGCCGACGGCGATCATGTGGGGGCGCGGCGGATCGACGATGGTCATGTCGACGTCCTTCGGCCGGCCGAACGAGACGCCGCACGCGGCCCAGAGCGAGTTCGCCTTGTCGACCTCGCTGCGCGCGACCGCCAGCGCGCCGGCGTCGTCGCCGCCGACGGGCGGCGGTCCGCCTGGCGTCGACCGCACGAGGATGACCTTGAGCTTCGCGCGGAGCCGGTCGATGGCGCCCGCGGTCGTCGCGCGCGGGCCGCCGACGCGGATCATCTGGAGCTTGTCGCCGCTCGGCGAGAGCGCCGCGAGCGCGCCGCCGAGCTCCGCGCGCACGGAGCGCTTCGCGACGAGCGGGTGGTCGCGATCGACGTCGTCGGCCGCGGCGCGCACCG
>DASYCF010000594.1:0-11415 GCA_036500365.1 Byssovorax sp. | reverse complement strand
GGCGGCCCCATCGAAGAAAAACGCGCCGCGGCGGACCCGGGGGGGGAACAGGCCTTCGCCGCAGCGCGACGAGGACATCAGCAGCTCGCGTGCCAGCATCGAGGCCCGTGCTTCACGCCAGTTGCCGCTGCGCGTCGGCCGCGACGTTGCAACCCTGCGAGGCGCGCGGCCACGCATGCAACGACGCCCCGTGGCAAACCGGTCTCGAGCTCACCGGGCCGAGCGGCGGCGGCGTTCCTTGTATTTCACCTTGACCGGCGTCCCCTCGAAGCCGAACGCCTTGCGGATCTGGTTCGCGACGTAGCGCCGGTAGCTGAAGTGGAGCTTCTCGGGATCGCTCGCCATCACGACGAAGAGCGGCGGCGACGACTCGGCCTGCGTGATGAAATAGAGGCGCGGCGCGCGGCCGCCGTGCGTCGGCGGCGGGTGCGTCTCGAGCACCTGCTCGAAGAAGCGGTTGAGCTCGCCCGTGGTCACGCGCTTGCGGAACGACGCGGCGGCCTTGTCGACCGTCTCGATCAGCGCGCCGAGGCCGCGGCCGGTCTTCGTGCTCACGTGGACGACGGGCGCCCACGGCGTGAACGCGAGCTTGTCGCGCGCGAGCTCCTCGGCGGCCTTCTTCTGGTCCTTGTCGATGAGGTCGCTCTTGTTGAGCGCGATCACGACGGCGCGCCCGCGCTCGTCGGCGAGGCCGAGGATCTTCGCGTCCTGCTCGGCGACGCCGTCGGCCGCGTCGCACATCAGGAGCACCACCTCGCAGCGATCCATCGCGCGGATCGCGTGCATGACGCTGACGGCCTCGACGACGTCGTGCTCCTTGGTCACCTTCGCCTTGCGGCGGATGCCCGCCGTGTCGACGAGCAGGTAGCGCTTGCCGCCGCGCTCGACGATCGTGTCGATCGGATCGCGCGTCGTGCCGGGCCGATCGTCGACGAGCATGCGATCGGAGCCGGAGAGCCGGTTCACGAGGCTCGATTTCCCGGCGTTCGGCCGGCCGACGACGGCGATGCGGACGGGCGAGTCCTCGAGATCGGCCTCGGCCTCGGGCTCGTCCGGCAGCGCGGCGACGATGGCCTGCTCGAGGTCCCCGACGCCGCGGCCGTGCAGCGCGCTGATCGGCAAGATCGCGTCCACGCCGAGCCGGTAGAGGTCGTTCGCCTCGGCCTCGGTCCGCGGCGAGTCGGCCTTGTTCGCGCAGTAGATGACGGGCTTGTCGGAGCGGCGCAGGAGCTTCACGGCCGCGGCGTCGGCGGCGGCGCTCGTCTCCGTCGCGTCGAGCACGCAGACCACGACGTCGGCCTCGGCGATCGCGATGTCGATCTGCCGCTTGATGCCCTGCTTCATCGGGTCTTCGCTCGTCGGGTCGAAGCCCCCGGTGTCGACGAGCGTGTAGCGGCGTCCGCGCGACAGCACGTCGCCGTAGTGGCGGTCGCGCGTGACGCCGGGGCGGTCGTGGACGATCGCCTCCTTCTTGCCGACGAGCCGGTTGAAGAGCGTGCTCTTGCCCGTGTTCGGCCGACCGACGAGGGCGACGATGGCGTGGCCCGACGCGACGCTCATTCGTCCTCCTCGCCTTCTTCTTCTTCTTCTTCTTCTTCTTCTGCTGCTTCGGTGGCCGCGTCGTGCGCGGCGAGCTTCGCGCCGTCGCTCGCGGCGCCGGCGAGGCCGAGCTCGTCGAGCAGGCGGCGCTGCTCGCGCCAGTCGGGCTCGACCTTCACCCACAGCTTGAGCAGGATCTGCCGGCCGACCAGCTCCTCGATGCGCGCGCGCGCCGCGGTGCCGATGCGCTTCAACATCTCGCCGCCCGCGCCGATCATGATGCGCTTCTGGCCCGGCCGCTCGACGAGGATGGTCGCGTCGACGCGCACGGCGGCCTTCGGGTTGGCCGGCTCGACGAAGTCGTCGATCGTGACGGCCGCCGCGTGCGGCACCTCGCGGCTCGTCGCGAGGAGGATCTGCTCGCGCACGTACTCGCCGGCGAAGAAGCGCGTCGGCTTGTCGGTCAGCGTGTCCTCGTCGAACTCCCACGCGCGCTCGGGGAGGAGCTGCGCGATCTCGTCGAGCACGACGCGCACGCCGCTCTCGCGCAGGGCCGAGATCGGGACGATGGCGGCGAAGTCGTGCAGGCGCGCGTACGCCTCGATGAGCGGGAGCAGCCGCGCCTTGTCGCGCACGCGGTCGACCTTGTTCACGACGAGCACCGCGCGCGCCGCGGTCGGCGCGTCGCCGGCGCCGCCGAGGTCCTTCACGAGCGACAGATCCGCCGGGTGCGGCGACAGGAGCTTCGGCGTGCGCGTCGGCTCGCCGTGCGTCTCGGGGACCTCGACCACGACCACGACGACGTCCGCCTCGCGCGCCGCCTCGCGCGCGGCGTGGTTCATGAGCCGCCCGAGCTCGGTCTTCGGCTTGTGGAGCCCGGGCGTGTCGAGCAGCGCGATCTCGGCCGACCCGTGGTGCAAGACGCCGAGGAGCGCCTCACGCGTCGTCTGCGGCGTGGGCGAGACGGCGGCGAGCCGCGTCCCGAGCGCGGCGTTCAGCAGCGTGGACTTGCCCACGTTCGGCCGACCGACGAGCGCGACGCGGCCGCTCCTCTTCGGTCCGTCGCTCGACGGCGGCGCCGGCTTCGGCTTCGGCTTCGGCGGGAGCGGCCTCGGGTGCGCGCGCTTCTTCGCGGGCGCGCTCGCCTGGGGGGGCGCGCCCTTGCCGCGCGGGGGCTCCGGGCGGCGTCCAGGCTTGGGCGCATGCCGCGCGTCACCCTTTGCGGGCGCGCCCGCCTTCTTGCTTCGAGGCTCGACGACGCCCACGCCGCGCCTACTACAGCGCTTGTCGCCTTCACACCAGCACCTTCGCTTTGCGTCGCCGGGCGCTCGGGGTAGACACCCGCCTCGATATGCCCGCGGGCGAAGCCTCGGACGACGCGGGCGACGCGGGCCACGGCCCGGTCACGCAGCCCGAACCCTCTCCGCGGGGCGCGACCCACCGCGACGAACCGATCGCGTCTCGGCCGCCGCGCGACCTCTCCGTCGTGGCGACGCGCCTCGTCGCTGCCGGCGTCGCCGCGCTCGTCCTCTTCGGCTCGCTCGCGCACAGCGGCATCTGGGATCCCTACGAGCTCGACGCCGCCGACCTCGCGCGGCGCATCGCGATCCAGGTCTTCGGCGCCCGGGGCCTCGACTTGCCGCACGCGGCGACGTCGCTGCCGACGCTCTCCGACCTCAAGATGGGCGAGCTGCCGTTCACGTCGATGGCCGTGGGCTTCCGCCTGTTCGGGCTCCACGACTGGGTCGGCAGGCTCCCGCTCGCCGTGTGGGCGTTCGTCGGCGCGGCCGTCATGTACGCGTTCTTCGAGCGGCTCGTGCACCGGCGCGTCGGGCTCTACGCCGTCGTCGCGCTCGTCACGATGCCGCTCGTGTTCATGCAGGCGCGCACGATGCTCGGCGACGCCGTCACGATGGCCGCGTTCTCGATGGCGTTCTTCGGCCTCGCCGGCGCCGCGTTCGACGACGTGGGCGGCGCGCCGGCGCGCGCGACGTGGGCGGCCGTCGGCGCGCTCGGGCTGGCGTCCGGCTACCTGTCACGCGGCGCGATCCTCGGCGTCGCCGCGCCCGCGCTCGGCGTCGGCGCGGCTTGGCTCGTCACGCGGCGCGGTCGATCCGTCGCGCGCGATCTCGCGGGGGGGGCGGCGCTCGTCGTCGGCCTCGCCGCGCTCGCGATCGGCGCGCGCCTCTTCTTCACCGCCTCGTCCGACGCGCCGCTCTCGCGCGTGCTCGGCTTCGCGATCCTCAAGAAGCAGCCGCTCGAGGCGACGTTCGATCTGACGATTCGCCAGCTGGGGCACGCGCTCTTCCCGTGGTCGGCGTTCGTGCCGCTCGCCGTCGGCAGGCTCGTGCGACCTCCGCCGGTCACCGCCGACGTCGCGTCGCTCGGCGCGGGTGATCCGGCTGCGGCGCGCGCGCGCGAGGCCGAGGTCCGCGTCGCGCTGCTCGTCGGGAGCGCCGTCGCGTACGCCGCGTTCGCGTTCGTGGCCACGCGCGCCGGCAACCTCGCGTTCTCCGCGCCGGCGCTCCTCGCGGGCGTCGCCGCGATCGCCGTGTTCGACCTCGAGCGCGGCGCGCCGTCGTCGCGTTCGATCGGCGTCGCCACGGCGCTGCTCGCGATCGTGCTGCTCGCCGATCTCCTGCACGAGCCCGATCGCGCGCTCGCGTGCTTCGTCGTCGACAAGCCCACGTCGCCGAAGAGCTTCGAGGCGGAGGGCGCGGCGCTGCTCAAGATCGCGACCCTCGCGTTCGTCGGGCTCGTCGCCCTCGCGTGGTTCGAGGAGCAGCCGGGCGCGCGCACGCCGAAGGAGCACGCGTCGATTTCGGCGCGCGCTCGGCGCGTCGCGGTCGCGTACGGCGAGGGCCTCGACGAGCTGAACACGATCTGGCAGGGCAACCTCGCGTTCACGCTCGTCGTCGTCGAGGCCGCGCTCGTCGGCCTCGCGGCGATGGTGTTCGTCGGTCGCTACGCGAAATGGGCGCCCGTGCTCCGCTTGCCGAAGACGTTCGCCGACGTCGGCGTCGTCGCGTGGGCGGTCGCGCCGGCGTTGCTCGCCGCGGCGCCGCTCGTCGTCCTCGGCGCGCGTGACGGCTTCCGCGCGCTCGTCGACGTGACGCGCACGCGGCGCGGCGCGTGGGTGTTCCTCGGCGCGCTCGCGTCGGGCGGCGTCATGAGCTTCGGCTACTACGCCGAGCTCGCCGCGCAGCTCTCGCCGAAGGAGGTCTTCGAGGCGTACGCGCGGCTCGAGGGCCACCGCGGCGAGCCGCTCGCGCTCCTGAACGTGCGCGCGCGCGCCGCGAGCTACTACTCGGGCGGCGACGTCGAGGCGATCGCCGACCCCGTGCGCGCGTGGGAGTGGCTCAAGGCAGGCGGCCGCCGCTGGCTCGTGCTCCGCGCCGAGGATCTCCCGAAGGTGAACTCGCTCTCGCGACAAGACACGAAGAAGAACCTTCCCGTGCTCGACGCGCGCTCGAGCCAGATCCTCCTCGCGTCGAACGAGCTCGGCGGCGAGAAGAACCAGACCACGCTCGCGACCATCGCGCTCGACGAGCCGCCGGCGCCGACGCACGTCGTGCACGCGACGTTCGAAGATCAGCTCGAGACGATCGGCTGGGACGTGATCGAGGACGGCAAGAAGGTCGAGTCGGTCGTCCCCGGCACCAAGTACAAGCTCCGCGTCTACTACCACGTGCTCCGCCCCATCTCGGCGACGTGGAAGGCGTTCGTGCACGTCGACGGCTATCAGCGCCGCTACAACGGCGATCACGTCGTGTGCGATGGGCGCTACCCGATGGTGCTGTGGCAGCCTGGCGACGACATCGCCGACGAGCTCGAGTTCCAGCTCGAGCCGAACTTCACGCCGGGGGACTACAACGTCTACTTCGGCTTCTTCCTCGGCGAGTCGCGCTGGCGCATCACCGAGGGGCCAGAGCAGGACAACCGCGTCGACGGCGGCTCGATCCACGTGCGGTGACGCCGTCTTCGACGCGGCCGCGAGCGGCTCCAGGCGCCGACGTCGCTTCGCTCCGTCTTCGCGCAAACGTCACGCGAACGCGCGCGGCGTGACTCGACGCGGGTCGCGATCGGGGGTACGTGCGGTTCATGGGCGATCGCGAGAGCAGCCGCGCGGGCGCCGTCGCCGAGGCGCCGATCGCCGCCCCCGAGAGCGGAGCCGGTGTGGTCGACGGAGGCGCGCCGGTGTCGTCCGCGATCCCCTCGAGCTCGAACCGCCGCTCGTCGGAGCGCATCGAGGTCACGTGGTCGGTCGACTGCGAGACGGAGGACACGTTCCTCTACGCGGCGATCACGAACATCTCCGATCTCGGCATCTTCGTCCGCACCGAGAGCCCGCTCCCGCGCGGCACCGTGCTCACGCTGCGCTTCGCCCCGCCGCGCGCGGTCGAGGGCTTCGTCCTCGAGGGCAAGGTGCAGTGGGTGAACCCGATGCGCCCGGGCGACGACAACCCGAACCCGGGGATGGGCATCCGCCTCGAGCTCGGCCCCGAAGACCGCGAGAAGCTCGTCGAGGTCATCCGCACGATCACGTACTTGCGCGACGATCCCAGCGAGGGTTGACCGCGCGTCGTCGAGCGGTTTGACGGTCTCTCGCAAAGCCGGCATCCTCGCACGATGCGCGCTTCCCTCGGCTTCATGTTCTTCGGGGGCGTTTTGCTCTCGGTCTCTGCGGCGATCGTGTCGTGCGCGGCGAGCGAAGCGGGGACGGGCGGCGAGGGCGGGTTCGGCGGAGGCGAGTCGTCGACGACGCACTTCGCGAACACGTCGGGCACGATGAGCGGCTCGTTCGTCGGCTCGGGCGGCGCGTCGGGCAGCGGCGGCTCGCTCCCCGATCCGGACGCCGCGTGCGGCCTCTTGACGCAGAGGGCTACGGGCACGCCCGTCGACCTCTACATCGCGCTCGACAAGTCGTCGTCGATGAGCGGCGACAAGTGGGACGCGGCGACGGCCGGGATCGAGGCGTTCTCGAACGACATGGCGTCGGCCGGGCTCGTCGTCGCGCTCGACTTCTTCCCGCACGACGGCGCGCCCACGTGCGACCAGACCACGTACGAGACCCCCGCCGTCGCGTTCGGCGCGCTGCCCGGCAACGCCGCGGCGATCCAGACGGCGATGGACGCCGAGACGCCCAACGGCATGCAGTCGCCCATCTACACGGCGCTCGGCGGCGCGATCCTCGGCGCGAAGAACCAGGCCGACGCGCACCCGGGCGACGCGGCGGCCGTGCTGCTCATCACCGACGGCGCGCCGATGGGCCCGTGCACGGGCATGTGCTGCAGCGGCAATCAGGACCCCGAAGACCCGACGGTGATCGCGCAGATCGCGGCGAGCGGCGTGAACTACGGCGTGAAGACGTTCGTCGTCGGCCTGCCCGGCGTCGACGTGAACTTCGCGAACACGGTCGCGGCGGCCGGCGGGACCAGCAGCGCCATCCTCGTCGCGTCGGGCGACGTCACGCTGAACTTCGAGAACGCGCTCACGCAGGTGCGCGGCGAGACGCTCCCTTGCACGTTCGCCATCCCCGACACGGTCGCGAACGGCACCGTCGACACGAACCACGTCAACGTCCTCTACACGCCGACCGGCGGCACCGCGGGCATCCTCGCGCAGAACCCCGACTGCACGGGCGGCGTCGGCTGGTATTACGACAACCCCGCCGCGCCGACCGAGATCGTCCTCTGCTCGTCGAGCTGCGCCGACATCCACGCGGACTACGGCGCCGAGCTCCAGATCCTCCTCGGCTGCGTCACCATCATTCATTGACCGGCGGCTCGTGCGGTACGTTGCGCCGACCGTGACCCGGCTCGCGCACGTGTGGTCGAGCGACATGGGGCTCAGCCTGTCGCTCCCGTACCTCCGGCCGTTCCTCGCCCGCGGCTGGGAGGTCTTCGGCATCTGCCCGCCGGGCCCGCGCGTCGAGCTCGTCACGCGCGAGGGCGTGCGCTGGCTCCCGCACGGCATCACGCGCGCGATCGACCCCGCGGGCGACGCGGCCGAGGTCGCGCGGCTCTATCGCTGCTTTCGCGAGCACCGGTTCGACGTCGTGCACACGCACAACGCGAAGACCGGGATCCTCGCGCGGCTCGTCGCGACGGCGGCGCGCGTGCCCGTGATCCTGCACACGCACCACGGGATGGTCTTCTCGATGGAGTCGCCGCGGCGCGTGCGCTGGCCCGCCGCCGCCCTCGAGCGCGCCGCGAGCGCGCGCGTCGATCGCCTCCTCGTGCAGTCCGGCGAGGATCGCGACGCGCTCGTCGAGACGGGCGCCGCGAACCCGAACGACATCTCGCTCGTCGGCAACGGCATCGATCTGTCGAAGTTCGACGAGGCGCGCTTCGTCGAGCAGCGGCGCGCCGTTCGCGCGGAGCTCGGCGTCGGCGAACGAGACGTGCTGTTCTTCTCGGCGGGCCGCGTCGTGAAGGAGAAGGGCTTCGTCGAGCTCTTCGAGGCGTACGAGCGCGCGCACGCGAAGGAGCCGCGCGTGCGGCTCGCGGTCGCCGGTCCGGCCGACACCGACCGCGGCCTCGGCGTGCCGGACAGGTCGCTCGAGGCCGCGCGGCGCGCCGGCGTGCTGCTCCTCGGCGAGCGCGCCGACATGCCCGAGCTCTACGCCGCGAGCGACGTCGTCGCGCTCGCGTCGTGGCGTGAAGGCTTGCCGCGCGTCTTGATCGAGGGCGCCGCGATGGGCAAGCCGCTCCTCGCGACCGACGTGCGCGGCTGCCGCGAGGTCGTGAAGGACACGTCGTGGGGCGTGCGCGTCCCCGTCCGCGACGCCGAGGCGCTCGCCGGCGCGCTGGTCGCGATGACGGCCGACGCCGAGCTGCGCGCGACGGTCGGCGCCCACAACCGCGCTGCGGCGCGCGAGCGCTACGACCTCGCGGTGGTGGTCGGTCGCATCGAGCGCATCTACGACGAGCTCCTCGCGAAGAAGGGCCGACAACAGCAGAAGCCGCGCTAACATCGGCGCCGTATGCCGCCGATCTCGCGCGACGCGCCGCCGCTCGGCGCGAAGCCGCGTCCAGCCGAGCCCGCGGCTGCCGCGTCGAAGCCGCCCGTGAAGCCCTTCGGCGGCGGCCTGCTCGGCCCTCCGCGCGCCGTCGAGCCGCCGCGGATCGAGGTCCCGCGCGCCCCGCTTCCGCCGATCGACGGGGCCCCGCGCGTCGTCGAGGCGCCCGCGCCGTCGCGCCCCGTCGAGCCGCTCGCGACGGGGCTGCAGGCCACGCCGAACCCCGGCCGCATGCGCTTCGCGGCCGAGTTCACGATGGAGCACGTCGGCGGCCTGCTCGTGCGCGAGGGCGCCCTCACCGAGGCCGACATGCGCGACGCGATGGTGCGCGAGCCGATCCAGCGCGCCCGCCTCGTCCGCGAGCGCGCCGCGCACGCGGGCCGCGCGCTCGACACGGTCGAGGTCTCGCCGATCGAGATCATCGCGTCGATGGGCTTCCGCGACGCGCGCCGCACCGCCGACTCGCTCGACGAGGATCGGCTGACGTCGATCATCGCGAAGGCGCTCGGCGTCCTCTATCGCAAGATCGACCGCCTCAAGCTCGACGCGAAGCTCATCACGAAGACGATCTCGCGCCCCTTCGCGCGCAAGCGCGGCGTCTTGCCGCTCGAGCGCCAGGGCGACAAGCTGCTCGTCGCCGTCGCCAACCCGTACGACCACACGCTCTTCGAGGACCTGCGGTCGCTCGTGCGGAGCGACGTCGTGCCGGTGCTCTCGTCGCCCGGCGACATCCAGCGCTGCATCGCCGAGGTCTACGGCTTTCGCATGTCGATCGACGCCGCGCACGGCCAGATCGGCACCAAGGCGACCGACGTCAAGAACCTCGAGCAGTTCGTCAACCTCTCGAGGCTCGACGCGCTCGAGGCGTCGAGCGAGCCCGTCGTCGCCGCCGCGGAGTTCTTGCTGCTCTACGCGTTCGAGCAGCGCGCGAGCGACATCCACATCGAGCCGCACCGCGAGGAGTCGGTCATCCGCCTGCGCATCGACGGCGTGCTGCACGCGGTCTACCGAATCCCGAAGAGCGTGCACGCGGCGCTGACGAACCGCTTCAAGGTCATGGCGCGCCTCGACATCGCGAGCCGAAAGCCGCTCGACGGGCGGCTGCGAACCGCGCGCGGCGTCGGCGAGATGGAGCTCCGCGTCTCGACCGTGCCGACGGCGTTCGGCGACAAGATCGTCATCCGCGTGCTCGACCCGAGCGTGCTCGTGCGCGACATCTCCGAGCTCGGCTTCCTCTCGCACGAGCGCGCGCAGCTCGAGCGCTGGCTGCACCGGCCGCACGGCCTCATCGTCGTCACGGGGCCGACCGGCAGCGGCAAGACGACGACGCTCTACTCCGCGCTCTCGGCGCTCGCCTCGCCCGACGTGAACGTCGTCACGGTCGAGGATCCGATCGAGATGGTCCACGAGGGCTTCAACCAGATCCAGGCCGACGCGCACACCGGCACCGCGTTCGTCGAGGCGCTGCGCCACGTCCTTCGGCAAGACCCCGACGTGATCATGGTCGGCGAGGTGCGCGACGGCGACACCGCCGCGCAGGCCGTGCAGGCGGCGCTCACCGGTCACCTCGTCTTGACGACGCTGCACACGAACGACGCGGTCGGCGCGATCGCGCGCCTCGGCCACCTCGGCGTGCCGGGCTACCTCGTCGCCGCGACGCTCGTCGGCGTCGTCGCGCAGCGCCTCGTCCGCAACGTGTGCAGCGCGTGCGGCCACGACGTCGTGCTCACCGCCGACGAGCTCGTCGAGCTCAAGATCACGCACCCGGAGGACCTCGCCGGCAAGCTCCTCGCGCGGCGCGGCGACGGGTGCGCGAAGTGCCGCTACACGGGCTATTACAAGCGCTCCGGCGTGTTCGAGGTGCTCGAGGTGAACGCGCGCATGCGCAAGCTCGTCGCCGAGGACGCGACGCCCGAGGTGCTGGATCGCACGGCGCGCCAAGACGGCCTCGTGCGCATGCGCGAGCACGCGATCATCAAGGTCGCCTCCGGCGTGACGACGCTCGAGGAGGCCCTGCGCACGACGGCGGACGCGGACACGTGACGAGCGATTTCCAGCGCGAGCTCGCCGAGCTCTGGGCCGCGGGCACGTCGATCCTCTACGTGGTGACGCACGAGGAGGCGCGCGCCGTCGAGATCTGCGCGTCGATCGCGGCCGGCGTCGATCGCGGCTTCGCCGTGTGGTCGTCCCACCGCGGCCTCGATCCGACGGCGCGCGAGGCGAAGTCGGCGCTCGAGGCGCTCGACGTGCTCGGCACCGCGATCGCGCCCGCCATGGCGGTGCTGCTCGATTTTCACGACGCGCTCGTCGATCCGATCGTCGTGCGGCGTCTGCGCGATCTCGTGCCCGCGTTCACGGCCGAACAACACTGCGTCGTGATCATCGCGCCCGAGCTCAAGCTGCCCGACGGGCTCGCCGCCGACACCGCGGTCGTTCGTCTTCCGCTGCCCGACGAGGCGGAGCTCACGCACCTCGTCGACTCGCTCATCGTCGGCGCGAACGCATCGGCGCCCACCGAGCAGCGCGACGCCGCGGTGCGATCGGCGCGCGGCCTCACGAGCACGCAAGCGCGTCGCGCGTTCGTGCGCGCCCTGCTCGTCGACCCCGCGCTCGGCCCGACGGCGATCTCCGCGGTATTGCGCGACAAGCGGCGCATCCTCGCGCGCGACCTCGGCCTCGAGGACGTCGAGATCGGCGAGAAGCCCGAGGACATCGGCGGCCTCGAGACGTTCAAGGCGTGGCTCTTCGAGCGCGCCGAGGCGATGGCGCCCGACGCGCGCCGCTTCGGCCTCCAGCCGCCGCGCGGCGTGCTCCTCGTCGGCGTGCAGGGCTGCGGCAAATCGCTGTCGGCCAAG
>DASYCF010000593.1:0-1508 GCA_036500365.1 Byssovorax sp. | reverse complement strand
CGACGTACTTGGGTGCGCGTAGAGGAGCGGCCCGAATTCGCGCTCAAGCGCCTCCTCGATTTCTTTCCGCTGAACGCCGAGCAGGGCACGCTCGGCTACCTCTTGCCGGCTCGACTCGACGCGGTGCCCGGCGCGCTCGGCCTTCTCTGGATCCTCGCGTGCTTCACGACGACCATCACCGCCACTGCGATTACGTGGCTCATCGTCCTCGCGAGCTTCGGAGGGAAGACCGCTTCACTCGCGTCGATTGCGGCGACCTGCGTCCTCTCCGCGATCGTCATTCTCCCGAGTGTCTGGATCGCGCGCGCTCCGCGCTCGCTCGTCGTGCGAGCCGACGGCTTCTCGATCCTCGGACTCACCGTGCGCGCGTGGCGGTACCGCGACTTAGCGCAGGCACCCACGGTCGAGCCGCGGCATCTCAAAATCGTCGACAAGACATCGGGATATCGAAAGGTGTTCGTCGGCCCCGACGCGAAAGCGATCGCGAAGGCCATCGGCGCAGCGCATGCGCGCTTCGAGGCTCGCGCGGACAATGGACGCGTCGCGAAGCAAGGGTCTAGGTATCGCGACGCGGCGCAGACGGACGGCGATCTCGTCGACGTCATCACGAATCCGGCAGCCACCCTCCCGACGCGCATCGTCGCCATCCGCGAACTTGCGAAGACCGATCTCCGCCGCGCACGGATAGCTGTGCAAGGCGCAGTCCGCGCCTCAATCGATCCCGCGACGGCCGCCGCCCTCGCAGAAGCGCTCGAGGCGGAGGTGGATGCCGAAGCGATCGAGATGCGGACGCGCTGAACGCGTCAGGGCCACTCGTGGGCGAGGGCGTCGTGCGGGATCGGGTACTTCTCGGCGTTCACGTGCGGGTCGCCGAGGACGTCGGCCACGTAGGCCGGGTTGGTCGACACGGGGGACACGACGTAGTGGCGGCCGTCGCCGCTCACGCCGTATTCGGTGCCGCCGTTGTAGCGGCGGATCGCGGCGCGGAGGAGCACGCCCTCCGAGTACATGGGCAAGCCCGGGTGTTCGCGGCGCAGCAGGTCGAGGTCGCCGCGGCCTCGCTCGATGTAGTCGGTCTTGAACGAGGTGATGCCCTCGTCGAGGTTCTTGCGCCAGTCCCAGAAGATGCGCGGGAAGAAGTTGTTCGCGTGGGCGCGCCGCGACTTCGGGAAATGCCAGTCGCCCTCGCTCGGGTCGCGCTGCACGATGCCGACGCCCGACGGAGGGCCGTAGAGCGGCCAGCCAGGCGTGTTGTCGCCGCCGCTCGCGCGCGCGAACTGCGCGAGCTGGTGCAGCGACTCGAAGCAGAAGAGGCGCATGAGCGCCCACGCGAGGTTGCCCGCGTGCTCGGCGATGTAATGGTCGACGTCGGCGCGCTCGGGGTTCGCGCCGAGGACGCGCATCCCGCCGACCGTCTTCTTCGCGTGCACGCCGCCGAGCGCGTCGCCGCCCGCGAAATGCACGACGACCGACAGGTTGCCGCCGAGGAGCTCCGACGGGGCGAGCTC
>DASYCF010000592.1:0-3277 GCA_036500365.1 Byssovorax sp. | reverse complement strand
ACCACGGCGATCGACGCGGGGCCCATCGAGACGCGCACCGGCGCCGCGCGTCGCGTCCACGTGAAGTACACGGCGACCGCGCCCATCGCGACCGCGGATCCCGTCAGCACGTCCGCCGCGAGCGCGAACCGCGCGCCGCGTGACTCGGTCGCCGTGAGCTGCGATTGCGTGACCGGAAACGACGCGAGCTGCGATTTCAAATCGCTCGACGCGCCGAGCGCGAGGACGCCCGTCACTGCCGCGCCCGCGGCGAGCGCGCCCGTCGCCGCCCACGGGACGACGATCTGCCACGCAGGCCGCGTCTGCGGTGGCGCGTCGACGGGCGCCGGCGGTCGCTTGGGCGTCGCGTCGATCGGCGCGACGATCAGCGGCGACGCCGCCGCGATGGGCGCGGTGTCCGGCGTGAGGGTGAGCGTGACCGCGCTCCGTTGAGCGGGCGCGAGCGTCACGCGGCCTCGCGCGAGCGCGTAGCCGTCGGCGCGGGCGGTGACCTCGTGCGCGCCCGGGTCGACGGGCCGCGGCTCGTCGAGCGACGCCGGCGGGATCGGCACGCCGTCGAGCGCGACCTCGGCCGAGACGCCTTGCGGCGCGACGACGTGCACGGCGAGCCGAGCGATCTTCGGGAGCGCCGCCTCCAGCACGCCGCGCGCGCGCTCTTGCGCCTTCACGAACGCGGGGCTCGCGCCGCGCGGGAGCTCCTCGCGCACGACCCGCTGCAGGATCTCGGTGCCCGCGACGACCTGCCCGAGGGCCACGCGGCACTCGCCGAGGCGTCCGAGGATCGTCGGCGCGGGGTAGAGCTGCGCGGCGCGATCGAGCTTCTCCACGGCGCCGGCGCAGTCGCCTTGATCGGCCTGCGTGATGCCGGCGATCGCGAGCTCGCGCGCGAGCGCTCGGTCCGCCTCGGTGGCCGCGGCGCCGGCGGAGCGCGCCGCGAGCACGAGGGCCGACACCGCGACGGCTGCTGCGACGCGCTTCACCCTGATCCCCGCGAGCCTCGCAAGTTCACCAAGCCGCTCGAGGGTCGTCCACGGCCCCGCGCCGATGGTGTCGAATTCTTGTCGGGAGTGTGTCAATCGTGTGTCGAAGAACGGAGCCCAACCTCGTTGACATCCTCGTCACGTGCCGTTCACGATCACCCGTTCCGCGGAGTGAGACGAAGATTCAATGGGGGAGCCTCGCGATCCGACCGGAGGCGCCGCGCGAGACGGCGACGTGGAGCGCTACCCCGAAGGCGCGATCGTCTCGGGCAAGTACCGCCTGACGAGGGTGCTCGGCAAAGGCGGCATGGGCGCCGTCTGGCTGGCGAGGAACACGGTCCTCGACGTCGACGTAGCCATCAAGCTCATCCGCCGGAACGCCGGCACGGCGGAGGCGGCGCAGCGGCTCTTGCAAGAGGCCCGCGCCGCCGCGCGCCTCGGTCACCCGTCGATCGTGCGCGTCTTCGACTTCGGCGAGACCGAGCTCGGCGATCCGTTCATCGTCATGGAGGTGCTCGACGGCTCGTCGCTGCGGACGATGCTGCACGAGCGCGGACGGCTCGAGCCCGAGCTCGCCGTGCGGATGCTGTTGCCGGTCGCGAGCGCGCTCTCCGCCGCGCACGCGAAGGGGATCGTCCACCGCGATCTCAAGCCCGACAACATCGTCCTCGTCACCGAGCCGAACCGAAAGCGCACGACGCCGAAGCTCGTCGATTTCGGCATCGCGAAGCTCCGCGCCGACGACGTCGAGCGGCACGTCACGCTCGCGGGCACCGTGCTCGGGAGCCCCGATTACATGTCGCCCGAGCAGGCGCTCGGGAAGACCGACGTCGACGAGCGCGTCGACGTGTGGGCGCTCGCGGTCGTCCTCTACGAGTGCGTGACGGGCGAGCGGCCGTTCGACGGCCCGAACTACAACGCGCTCATCGCCGCCATCACGAAGGAGGCGCCGCCGTCGATCCTCGACTTCGGCGTCGGCGACCAGGCGCTCGCGGCGATCGTCGAGCGCGGCCTCGCGAAGGAGCCGGACGATCGTTGGCCGACGATGGCCGTCTTCGGGCGCGCGCTCGCCGACTGGGCGGTCGCCGCCGGGGCGACGACGGACGTCTGCGGCGCGTCGCTCGAGGCCGAGTGGCTCGCGCAGACCGCGCCCGAGGCGCCGTCGCTCCGCGACGCGGGCGCGAGAAAGGCGCCGGTGGTCACCACCACGGGCCGACGCCTGCGCGTCGGGGTCGGGACGCCGACGACGAGCCGGCCGATCGAGCAGGGCGCGCCACCGCCGCGATCTCGCGCGCCGTGGATCGCTGCGCTCGCGCTCGCGGGCGTGCTCGGGGCCGGCGCGCTCTACGTGCGAGGTCGACCGAGCGCGCGCGCCTCGGCGGAAGCGCGCGACGACGCGCCGCCGGCGGTGAGCGTCCACGCGGCGGCGAGCGCGCCAGTCCCTGCACCGAGCGCGGAGCCCGCCTCGAGCGCGGAGCCCGCGTCGAGCGCGGAGCCCGCGTCGACGAGCTCGGCGAGCGCCGCGAACCCGAAGGCCTCGACCGCGCGCGCCAGCGTGCCACCCTCGGCTTCGGCCTCGGCCTCGGCTCCGCGCGCGCGCCAGCCGTTCAAGAAGCAGCCCGCAGCAACCCACGACCGGCAGAAGCCGATCGACGTCGGCTTCTAAGGAGGACACGTGGAGGACAAAGCGAACCCGGTCTATGTCGTGCTCCTCGCCGACGCCGACCCAGACGTGCACAGGCTGGTCGCGGCCGCGCTCCCCGAGGGGTGCGCGTTCCTCGGCGCGCGCACGAAGGACCTCGCCCTCCGCCTCGCGAGGAAGCGTCCGCCCTCGCTCTGCATCGTGTGCGACGACATGCCGGACACGACGCCCGAGGCGCTCGTCTCGGAGCTTCAGGCGCTCTCGCCGCCGATGCGCGCGATGGTGCTCACGAGCTCGCGCGACGGCGCCCAGACCGCGCGCCTCCGGGGCATCGGCACCGTGCACTCGAAGCCGCTCGAGCTCGATCGCTTGCGCGACGCGATCACGAACGCGCTCCGCTTCTGCAAGATGTTCGAGAGCGTCGCCCACCTGAAGAGCGAGTCGGTCAACGTGAAGACCTGGAGCGACGCCCGCCGCGACACGAGGTCCTGACGGCGACGTCGCCGAAGGACCGGCGACGGCTCGCGATCATGCGCGCAGGAGCTCGAGGTCGCGCAGGAGCTCGCTCATGACGACGGAATCGACGGCGCCGAACGTGGCGCCCTCGTCCGCGAAAGCGAGCGCGCCCAGCTCCTGATCCGCGGACGCGTCGCCG
>DASYCF010000591.1:0-1761 GCA_036500365.1 Byssovorax sp. | reverse complement strand
GCTCGAGATCGTCAACACCGTCGTGCACGAACTGACGCACAATCGCTTCTACGCGAAGAACGCGGCCGTGTTCAACGAGAGTTTCGCCAACTTTGTCGGCGCGCGCGGTGCGGAACGGTTCTTCGCGTCGCGCGGCGATACGTCGAGCGCGAGGCGGACGGCGGAACGTTGGCACGATGAGCTGCTGCTTTCCGCCGTGTGGGAGCAGACCTATCACTCGCTCGACTCTGCGTACAAGGCGCACCCCGGCGACTCGGCGCGCACCGTGCGATATGCCGCGCGCGACAGTGTCTACGCGCGCACGAGGCGGTTCCTGGTGGATTCGGTGGGGCCGCAGCTCAAGACGATCGACCGGCGGTACGCGGCGCTTGTGCGCCTGGACAATGCATCGCTGTTCGCGCGGCTGATTTACGCGACGGGGCTGCCGGGGTTTGAGAAGGTGTACGCTGAGGAGGGGAAGGATATTCGCCGCGCCCTTGAGCGAATCATTCGGGAGAGAACCGCCCCCTGAGCATTGCACGCAAGTCAATCGGCGGCAGCATCCCCGGCGCCGCGTCGGGCGCCGCCGATTCCGGCCGCTCGACGACGATCCGCTGCATTCCCGTCCGCACTCCCCGGTCGAGAAACCGCGACAACTGGTCCATCGAGTAATCCGCCCCCCGTCGCGTATCGTAGACGTTCAGCGGGTATGTGACGAAGAGATGGTTTCGGGGCCGCGTCATCGCGACGTACATGAGACGGCGTTCTTCCTCCACCTGCTCGTCGTCGCCGAGCGCGCGTGAGGACGGGAACCAGCCGTCGACGGCCCAGATGACGAACACGGCGTCCCACTCGCGTCCCTTCGCGCTGTGTGCCGTGCTGAGAATGAGCACATCGTCCTCGCTGTCCGCGCCGAAGCCGAGGTCCTGCGTCGACTGCGGCGGCTCGAGTGCGAGCGCCGAGAGGAACGCGGCGCGATTCGGGTAGCCACCGGCGATCGTCTGGAGCTGGTCGAGGTCGGAGAGGCGCGGCTCGACGCGGTCGTAGCGCTCGCGGAGGATGTCGTCGTAGAGCCGGCGCAGGCGGGCGATCTCGACGGTGACGGCGCCCTCGACGTCTGTCGGACTCGAGCGCAGGGCCTCAAGCAGCTGCACGAGGGCCGAGTGGGCCGCGCGTGCGCGGGGCGGCGGCTCGTAGCGGCCGAAGGCGTCCGATTCCCACGCAGCGAGCGCCATGGCGTCGATCGCGCCGCGCGCGGTACTCTCGCCGATGCCGGGCATCAGCATCAGCAGGCGGTACCAGCTGACCTCGTCGCGCGGGTTCTCGAGGATCCGCAGGAAAGCGAGGACATCCTTCACGTGCGCGGCCTCGAGAAACTTGATGCCGCCCCATTTCTCGAACGGAATGCTGCGCGCGGTGAGCTCAATCTCGAGGTCGGCGCTCATGTAGCCGGCGCGGAAGAGCACGGCCATCTCGCGGAGCGGTACGCCTTCCTCGCGGAGCTCGAGGATGCGGTCGACGACGAACCGCGTTTGCGCCTGCTCGTCATGCGCCGTGACGAGCCACGGCTTGTCGCCGCCCTCGCGTTTTGTGAAGAGGTTCTTGGTGTAGCGCTCCTCAGCGCGGGAGATCACCGTGTTCGTGACGTCGAGAATGGGCTGCGTGGAGCGGTAGTTCTCCTCGAGCGGCACGACGGCGGCGTTGCCGAACTGCGCCGGGAAGTCGAGGATGTTGCGGATCGTCGCGCCGCGGAACGAGTAGATGCTCTGCGCATCGTCGCCG
>DASYCF010000590.1:0-8844 GCA_036500365.1 Byssovorax sp. | reverse complement strand
CTCTGCGCGGGCAAGGGCGTCGTCGTCGCCGCAGACGAGGCCGAGGCGATCGCCGCCGCGCGCGCCATGCTCGTCGATCGCGCGTTCGGCGACGCCGGCGCGACGGTCGTGCTCGAGGATCGCATCGAAGGCGAGGAGGCTAGCGTGCACGCGATCACCGACGGCGAGCGCCTCTTGGTGCTGCCCGCGGCGCGCGATCACAAGCGCGTGTTCGACGGTGATCGCGGCCCGAACACGGGCGGCATGGGCGTCGTCGCGCCGGCGCCGCGCGTGTCGGCCGAATTGCTCGCGCGGATCGAGCGCGACGTGCTGCGTCCGACGATCGACGGCATGCGCGTAGACGGCGCGCCGTTCCGGGGCGTCCTCTTCGCGGGGCTCATGGTCACGCCGCGCGGCGAGCCGATGCTCCTCGAGCACAACGTGCGCTTCGGCGACCCCGAGTGCGAGGCGCTCGTCGCGCTGCTCGACGGCGACCTCGCCGAGCTCCTCGCGAGCGCCGCAGCGGGCTCGCTCGACGCGTCGTGCGTGCGCGTCGCCGCGGATCGCCACGCGACCGTCGTCGTCCTGGCGGCGTCGGGCTACCCCGAGTCGCCACGCAAGGGCGACGTCATCGCGGGCATCGACCGCGCAGAGCAGCTCGAGGGCGTGCTCGTGCACCACGCCGGCACCGCCGAGGAGGGCGGCGCCGTCGTCACGTCCGGGGGGCGGGTCCTCGCGGTGACCGCCGTCGGCGCCGATCTGCCCGCGTCACGCGCCCGCGCATACGAGGCTGCCGCGCGCGTCCGCTTCGACGGCGCGCACTACCGCCGCGACATCGGCGCGGGCTGAGGCGGGCGCTGCGGCGCCATACGGGCGCATCCGCTCCGCTACGTTCCTCGGCGTACCGGAGTACGCCTGCGGTACGTTGCTCGCGGCTGCACCCGTCTGACGCCGCATCACTCCGCCTCGGCGACGTCACTCCGAGTTGTTCGGACGGGCGCTATGCGAGCGCGTCAGGGTGCGGGCGGCGCGGCGCTCGCGGCGTCGAAGAGGGCGCCCAGCGGGACGAGCTCGATCGCCTCGGGCGCGTGCACGACGACGGCGAACGTCGTCGCGGACGCCGACAGCACCTTCGCGTCGGCGCACCTTGCCGCGTCCTTGCACACGGTCGCGGGCGTCGCGCGCCTGCCGTCGGAGAGCCGCACCAGCACGTCGCCGACGAGCACGTGCTCGGCGAAGAGCGACATCCCCTTGCAGGGCGCGGCGCCGCGCGGTGTCGGCGCGACGTCGGCCTTGGCGGACGCGAACGGCGACGTCACGAGCTCGCACGCGCCGCCCTTCTTGACGAGCCACGCGAGCCCGGTCTTGAGCGCGGAGAAGTCGACGATCTCGGTGCCCGCCGCGGCCTCGATCAGCGGCGCCGGCGTCGCCCCGGGCTTGCCGGCCTCGACGCGGGATTTGTCGTCGACGAGCGCGAACGCCGTGTCTTCGACGAGCACGAGCGTCGAGAAATGGGACGCGAACGTGAGCTCGTGCTTGCCGTTGACGGTCTTCACCACTTGCCCGCCGAACCACTCGAGCTTCGTGCTGAAGAGCCGCGGCGGCGCGCCCGGCAGGACGAGCGGCTTGTTGGGGTACGAGTCGGGGCCCGAGATGCGCGCGAGCTTGTCACGGCCCTCGCCGTGCTCGACCTCCTGCATCACGAAGCGCCCGTCGTCGAGGCGGAAGCCCTGCGGCTCGCAGCGCTCGCTCCGCTCGCCGCCCGCGGCGAAGCGCACCTTGCCGTCGGGTCCGACGAAGAGGAGGCTCACGTCGGCAGCCCCGACGTACTGCAGCGCGATGAGCGGCCCCTTGTAGGCCGTCTGGTCGACGGCGTAGCCCGCGAGCTCGTGATCGCCGCACTCAGGCGGGCGGAGCTCCTTGCAGCCCGCGATCTCGAAGCCGTGCTCGCAGGCGACGATCGGCGGATCGGCGGGCAGCGCGTCCTTCGACGTGGCGGCGAACGCGCTGCACGCGCCCGCGACGGCGCCGAGCGAGTCGAGGGGCGGCGACGACGGGCACGCGCCCTTCGGCGCAGCAGGCGCTGCGGACGCGGACACCGACGCCGACGCCGACGCGGACGGCGAAGCCGCCGCGGGAGCGCTCCCGCTCGCTGGAGCCGCAGCCGCGGAGGCGCTGGATAAGGCGGCGGGCGCGGCCGTGGCAGACGGACCCGGAGGCGCGCTCGACCCCGAAGAACAGCCAAAGGCGCCGAGGAGGACGATCGAGACCGTGAGCGCGCGCATCGGGTCGGCACTCGTAGCGGCGTCACGCGCGCGCCGCACGCAGGTTCCTGCGCGGGGCTTCGCGGGAAACGCGGCGAGCGCGACGACGGCGCGAGCCGCGGCGCCGCGGCTTTGGTACGGAGCGCGCGTGAGCCTGTCGCACGAACCCACGCCCCCGCGCGCGCCCGCCGGCGCGCGGACGCCGCCCTCGCCTGCCCTCGAGCTCGCCGCGCGCATCCGGCGCAGGGAGATCTCGTCGGTCGAGGCGACGCGCGCCGCGCTCGAGACCATCCGACGGCGCGACGCGGAGTACTGCGCGTTCGTCGAGGTCGCGGAGCGGTCCGCGCTCGCGGCCGCCGAACGCGCCGACGCGAGGCTCGCGCGCGGCGGCGTCCTGCCCGCGTTCCTCGGCGTGCCGACCGCGATCAAGGACCACGAGCACGTGCGCGGCATGGGCACGCGCGTCGGCTCGGTCGCGCTCTCGTGGCTCAAGACCTGGCCGTTCGACGGCCTGCTCACGCGCCGCTGCCGCGAGGCGGGGTTCGTGCTGCTCGGCAAGCTCGCCACGAGCGAGATGACGATCCTCCCGTTCATCGACGGCGACCTCCACCGACCGACGCGCAACCCGATCGATCGCACGCGCTACGCCGGTGGGTCGAGCGGCGGATCGTCGGCCGCGGTCGCGGCGGGGATGATCCCGATCGCCCCCGGGTCCGACGGCGCGGGCTCGATCCGCCTGCCGGCGTCGTTCTGCGGGCTCGTCGGCGTGAAGCCCGGGCGCGGCACGCTCTTCCACGAGCACACGGCGACCGACCCGACCGAGATCTCCGCCGTCGGCCCCCTCGCACATGACCTCGCCGACGCCGCGGCGATGCTCGACGTGCTCGACGGGCGCGCCGCGCACCAGGACGTTCCCGCGCCCGGCTCGTTCCGCGCCGCGCTCGCGGTGCGCCCGCGTGGCCTCAAGATCAAGCTCGCGCTCCGCTCGCCGCTCGTCGACGTCGACCCCGAGATCGAGGGCGCGGTCCGCCGCGCCGCGCGCGCGCTCGAGTCGCTCGGTCACCACGTCGAGGACGCCGCGTCGCTCGACGGCACGCTCGAGGAGTTCCTGCCGATGATGGCGCGCATGGTCGCGATGATCCCGCTGCCGCGCCTGCTCGATCCGTGGCTCCAGCCGACGACGCTCTGGCTCCGCGAGGTCGGCCGGAAGATCGATCGCGCCGCGCTCTTCCGCGCGAAGGAGCTCCTCGAGGCGCGCGTCCTCGACTGGTTCGGCGACGCGGACGCCGTCGTGTGCCCGACGTGCGCGGTGCCCCCGCCGAAGGTCGGCGCGTTCTCGGGCCTCGGCGGCGAGGCCGTGTTCCGCGCGGTCGTGCCGATCGGCGCGTTCACGGCGGGCTTCAACGTGTCGGGCCAGCCGGCGCTGTCGCTCCCGGCGGGCCTCTCGACGCGCGGCTTCCCGATGGGCGTGCAGCTCGTCGGTCGGCCGCGGCAGGACCGCGCCCTGCTCGGCCTCGCCGCCGATCTCGAGCCGCTGCTTCGCTAGCGCGGGCGCCGCTGCGCCCGTGTCAGGAGGGCTTGCCGAGCTGGGCCTTGAGATCGGCGATGTCGACCTCGCACCGCTCGACGCGCGGTCGAAGATCGTGCTGCGTACGCAGGACCGAGGTCATCTCGCGCACGCTCCCGGCGAGGTCGGTCAACGCAGTCGCCGTGCGGAGCTCGGACTCGACGAGGCGCCGACCGAGCTGATCGAAGCGGGCGCTCGTCTCGTCCCGCAGGAGGTCGAGCCGCGTGTTGGTGTCGTCGATCCGCTTGTTCGTGTCGTCGATCCGCCCGTTGGTCGCCGCGACGCCGACGACCACGCTCCGAAGCTCGCGCCGGATGTCTTTCAGGATCTCGACGCCGATGTCCGCCTTCTTCATGTTGTCACCCTCCACGGCCGCCTCCTCGCAGGGTAGCACCCGCGCCGCCCCTGCGATGACCGCGCCAGGTCGAAGCAGCGAGAGAGAGGGTCGCGATCGTGCCGTCTCGAGGGTGGCGTCGCCATGGCGTGCGCGGCGTCCGCCTCAGCCCTCGGGCGGCTCGATCTCACGTCGTCGATACGCACCCGCGAGCAGCTCGAGCGCCGCGATCTCGGCGCGCACGTCGTCGCCACGCGCCGAGCCGCCGACCTTCCACGGCGGCAAGTGCGCGCGGAGCTCGGAGATCTCCGGCACGATGTCGGCGCCCTTGTCGATGGCGTCGGCGACGGAGCCGAAGTGGTGGTGCTTCGCGAGGTACGTGCGATCGGCGTCGATGACGAGCGTGAAGCCGTGATCGCCGTACGCCTCCGAGAACGCGCCGTCGATCGTCACGGCGAGGCCGCTCTTCTTGAGCGGGCTCTCGCCCTCCTCGAGCTTCACGGGCACGTGGCCGTTCACGATGAGCACGCGCGACGGGTCGCGCACGCCGAGCTCCGCGCCGACCTTCTCGCAGAAGGCGACGTCGTGGATCAGCTGAAAATAGGGGTTCTTCGTCTCCTTGTAGGTGGCCTTCTCGGCGAGGAAATAGGTCTCGAACGTCGCCATTCGATCCTTGCCGAAGCACGGCGAGCGCGGGCCGGCCCAGAGGTAATAGAGAAGGTCGACGTCCTCCTGTTCGCGCCCCCGGAACGCGCGCCGCACGACGCGCTCGCACGCGTCGAAGAGGGCCTTGCCCTTCCGCGGCGCGCCGTCGACCTCGAGCTCGAGCCACTCGCCCTTCGCGTCGCACGGCACGCAGCCGTGGAAGATCACGTTCTCGTCGCGCGTGAGCAGCATCGACCCGCGCGACTCGACGAAGCGCATGTCCTGCCACAGGCTCGGGCTGTCGAGGAACGCGGCGCGCATGCGCGCGATGCACCGCGCCTCGGCGTCCGAGAGGCGATACGGATCGGCCCAGTCGATCGTCGGAAAGCGCGTGTCGAGGAGCGGGTACGTCTTGCCGTCGACCGTCACGGTGCCCGCGCTCGGGTCGATGCGATGGAGCAGGTTCCGGTGCTCGAGGTCGAAGCTCGGGTTGCGCCGCGTCGTCTGCCCCTCGAGCTTGAACTGCAGGATCGCGATCGCCTTCTGCATGCGCGCGAGCAGGAGCGGGTCGCGCAGATCCTCGCCCTTGGACTTGAAGCGCTCGGCCGGGTCGCCGTCGTACGCCTCGCGCGCGAGGAGCTCGAGCGGCTCGACGGGGATGCCGTAGCCCTCTTCGAGCTGCGCGACGCGACCGTAGCGGAGCGAGATGCGCAGCACCGTCGCGACGAGCGCCTCCTGGCCGAGGCACGCGCCCATCCACTCCGCGTCGTGGTTGCCCCACGTGATCGAGACGCGCCGCTGCCGCCGGATCGCGTCGATCACGCGGTCGACGCGCGGCCCGCGATCGCCGAGGTCACCCGCGACGACGAGCTCGAACATGGCGAACGACCGGATCGCGTGCGCGGCGGCGCGGAGCAGCTCGAGCCCGCCGTCGTGCTCCACGAACGGCGCGACGAGCGCGTCGAGGTACGCCGGCTCGCGGCCGAGCGCGCTCGCCGTGACCAGCTCGGTGAACACCTCCGTGTACGGCTCCGGGAAGAGGCGCTCGGCGCGGCGATACGACCCGCGCGTCGCGAGCGCCCGGAGGAGCACGAGCTCGTGCGCGAGGCTCTCGCGGACGAACGCCATGCGCGCGTCCGCGTCGGCGAGGCTCGCCGTCGCCCGCGCGAACGCCTCGCGCGGGTAGTACACGAGGTTCAAGAGCCCGGCGCGCGCGTCGGGCGAGAGGCGATCCCCGAGCGTCGCGTCGGCGAGCGCGCGCAGCGTGCCCGAGCCGTTCCGGAGGATGTGCTCGAGCTTCGCGAACTCGCCGTGCACGTCGCTCATCACGTGCACCGTGCCGCGCGGCAGCTCGAGCACGGCGCGGAGGTGCGCGACCTCGGCGAGCGCCGCCTCGGCCGATCGAAACCGGTACCTCAGCGCGCGGAGCAGCTCGTTCGACGTGTCGGCCATGCCGCGCAGCAGACCGAAGCCGCGGGCGCGCGGCAAGGCCCCGGCGTCGGACCGAGCGAACCGAGGTCGGGTGGGTGGGGCCGCTCGCGGCCCCGTCGAAGATCAGTGCTTCGCGGCCTTCTCGTGCTTCTCGGCCTTCTCGGGCTTGCCGTCGTCGAGCTTGACGGTCTTGATGTAGTCGAGCCCGTCGAACTTCGCGCGGAGGAACTTGTTGCCCTCCTTCTGGATCTCTTCCTGGTGCTTGCTCGCGAGCTCGCCGTACTTGCCCTCGAGCGCGTCGACGACCTTCATGCCGTCGCCGACCACCTCGCAGACGGGGGCGAAGCCCATCTTGTCGAGCATCTCGTTGTCGCCGAGGTTGATGAACATCTGCGTCGAGCGCGTCGTCGGCGAGCCGGCCATCGCATACGTGAGGAAGCCGCGCTTGTTCGAGCCCTTCACGGGGTCGACGGGGATGTTCGCGTTGGCCCACTCCTTCGCGACGTCGGGGTTTCCGTGGATGCCGAACTGGACGACGAACGGCTTCGGCGTCTTCACGACGCGGAAGAAGCTCACGTCGTCGAAGAAGCCGATCTTCACGAGGTGGTAGAAGCGATCAACCCCGTGCGGCGCCCAGTCGCGCACGCATTTCACGTCGAAGTCGCCGGCGGAGGTCTCGAACTTGACCTTGAACTCCTTGGGCGCCTCGCCCTTTTGCTTCTTCGGGTCCTTCAGATCGGGGTTCTTCGACTCCGGGAACGGCCCCTTGTTCGACGCGGCCTTCGCGCCCTCCTCGCCCTTCGGCGCGTCGGCCTTGGCGCTGCCGGAGGGCGCGGCGCTCGCCTCGGCGGAGTGCGCGGCGCTCGGCGCGGCGGAGGCGGCCGCAGACGGCGCGGCCGACGGCGGGGGCGCGGCGGTCTTCGCTTCGGGCTTGGCGGTCGGCTCGGCGGGGGCGTCGGAGCCTCCGCACGCGACGGCGAACAGGACCAGGGGGATCGAGAGCGCGACGCTTTTCATGGGCGGTCTCATCGCACGGGCGGCGCCGCGGGATCAAGCGACCGGTGCGCGGAAGCCGCCTCGCCGATGGTACGTTCTCGGACACATGGTCGCCGCGCGCTCCCTCGCCGCCGCGTCGCTCGTGCTGGCGCTCGCCGGGTGCGGGGCGAACGCCGGCGGCGCGACGATCGTGATCCCCGATACACGCGCGGTCGCGTCGGGCACGAGCGTGACGCCTGCCCTTCCGGCCGAGCCCGCGGCGCGCGCGGTGCGGGTCGACGACTTCGCGTTCGAGGTCGACACGACGCGCGGCGCGGCGCTCGTCCTCGCCGCCGACGTGCGCGGCCCCTGGCTCGCGAACACGCCGCGCGTCGCGCGCGAGATCCAGGGCGACTTCGAGGTGCGCGACGCCATCGTCGGCAAGCCGCCCGACGACCTCGCCCGCTTCGTCGGCCAAGAGGTCGCGCTCTACGACCACGCGAAGCTCCGCTGCCACGCGCGGGTCGCCGGCCTCGCCGCCGTCGGCACGCTGTACATCCCGGTGGGCGAGAGCTGGCCCGGCGGCGACAAACCGAAGGACCCGGCCGAGCTCGCCCGCCAGGTGTGGTCGATGACCCGGCAGTGGCTCGTCGCCGAGCTCGACGCGAGCGCGGCGTGCAAGGGCGCGCAGTGGGGTCGCCTCGCGTCTCTCCCGCCGCCCGTGTTCGCGAGCGTGGTCCCCGCGTCGCCCGCCGCGCGCGCCCGCCTCACCGCCGCGTTCCGGCGCATGCCCGCGTGGACCGAGACGCAGCGGGACTTCGAAAAGAACCGCGCCTCGCAGCCTGCCCCGGCGAGCGGCACGTGGGACGACACGCCGGCCGTCGACCTCGTCAGGCTCCCCGGCGCGCGGACCGCGCTCGCCGTCGCGACGGGCAACTACGGCGGCCCCTGCGAGTACGGCGCCGCGCTCCGCGGCCTGTTCCACGTGCAGGGCGACGACGTCAGCGTCGTCGGCGCGACCCCGATGGCGCGCGACGTCCTGCTGTGGGCCGACTTCAACGGCGACGGGCGCCTCGAGGCGGTCGTCGCCGACGACTTCCGCGGCCCGATGACGCTCTACACGCTCGACGGCGCCACGTTCACCGAGGTCCGCACCTTCTCGCGCCCCCAGTACGGCTGCCCCTGCTGACGACTCGCAGCAGGATACGAACATCGCAGGAGTCGAGCGGTCGAGCGTCCGCTACGAGAGCGCGCCGCGCGGCAAGATCAGCGAGGCACCCCGCGAAGCCGAGCGCCGCGGCGATCCCGGCGGGGGTTTGGGGGCGGAGCCCCCATCGTGGCTAATCGCTCAGATCGATCGGGATCCACAGCGTGCGCATGCGCGTCTTCGAGCCGTCACGCGTGAAGCCGGCGAGGCCGTAGAAGAGGTTCCAGAAGTGCCCCGTCGGCGACTGGCCGTAAGTGAAGAACGGGAAGAAGTGGAACTCCCAGTCGCTCCCACCTTCGACCTTGCGCTCGCGGTAGTACGTGTTGAGCGCGACCTGTGACGTGACGCCCGAGTCGTAGAAGCGGAAGAAGAACGGCACCGCGACGGTCGAGCGCGAGTGCGGCGTGGCGAAGTCCCAGAGGAGCGGCGCGGCGATCAGGTG
>DASYCF010000589.1:0-1684 GCA_036500365.1 Byssovorax sp. | reverse complement strand
CGGCACGCGCGCGTCGACGGCGGAGGCGCGCGTCGACGGCGCGACCGTGTCGGGCGCGACGATCTCGGCCCGCGACTGCGGAGCCGGTGAGAGCGGCATCAGCTGCGGGGCGTCGCTCACGTCGGTCGTCTCGTCGACGATGACGGGGGGCCGCGCGTAGCCGTTGATCTGCCGTGGATCGAGCGGGCGCGCCGCCTCGGTCGCGCTCGCGCGGCGCGCGTCGGACGCGAGGCTCCCCGAGACCACGCCGCCGTAGCTCGCGTCTCGGCCGGCGGCGGCGCCTCGGCCGACGCGACCGACCGGCTGCGGCGCGAGCTCGCCGGCGACCGCGCGCTCGAACCAGCGCATCTGGCGCATCGCGTTCCGGCGGACGAACCGCGCGACGGCCTCTTTGCTGCCTTGTTGGTAGCCGTGCACGGTCAGCCACTCGTCGAGGCGCGCCTGCACCTCCTCGGCGCTCTGGAAGCGCGCGTCGGGGCTCTTCTCGAGGCACTTGTTGACGATGGCGACGAGCTCCTTGTCGATCTTCGCGCGGAGCTCGCGGAGATCGGCGGGCGGGTCGTTCGCCGTGCGCTGCATCATCTCGTAGTCGCTCGAGCCGAGCCACGGCCTGCGCCCCGAGAAGAGCTCGAACAGCACGACGCCGAGCGAGAACACGTCGGCGCGTTTGTCGATGTCGAGCGCCTTCGCCTGCTCGGGCGCCATGTACGTGGGCTGGCCCTTCGCCATGCCGGTCATGGTCTTCGTGAGGCGGAGCTTCGCCTTCGCGAGGCCGAAGTCGGCGATCTTCACGTCGCCGTCGAAGCCGACGAGCACGTTGCCCGGCGTGAGGTCGCGGTGCACGAGCTGGAGGAGCTCGCCGTCGGGTGAGCGGAGGTTGTGCGCCGCGGCGAGCCCCGCGCAGAGCTTGGCGCAGACGTAGACGACCATGCGCTCGGTGAACTGCTCGCCCGTGTCGAAGACGGTCTTCATCAGGCGCGCGAGCGAGACGCCTTGCACGAGCTCGACGGCGAGGTAGCTGCCCTGATCGTCGGTCCCCCAGCCGGCGACCTCGACGACGTTCGGGTGCTTGAGCGACGCGGTCATCCAGACCTCGTCGAGGAACTGCGTCGCGAACCCCGGGTCTTCGGCGATGTGCGGGTGCAGCCGCTTGATGGCGAGGAGCCGGCCATCGGACGTGCGGCACAGGTCGACGCGCGCGGTCGCCCCGACGGCGATCTCCGCGAGATACGCGAACGAGATCGCGCCGCCGGGCTGCTCCGCTTGCATTCGTGTCCCGCGCGCAGTCTATCAACCGCAGCGCCGGACGAAAGATCTACGCGCGCGCCGCGGCGATCGCGTCGGACACGCCGCCGAGGTTCGCCGACAGGTGCACGTCGAGGTGGTCGTCCTTCGTCTTGATGGCGCGGACGCCGAGCACCGGCGTGAGGACGGCGAGCGCCCGCTGCACCCGCGGGTTCGAGGCGATGGAAGGGATCTTCATGAGATCGATCGCGACGCGATCGTCCTTCGCCTCGACGAGGGCGGCCGGGCGCTTCGGCATGAACGCGGCGAGGTTTCCAGGCTTGGACAGGTCGAGCGCGCCCGACTGGATGAGGCCGGCGACGGGCGAATTCGACTCGCCGAGCACCTTGAGCGTGAGCCCCTCGATGCGCAGGCCGACGCGGATCTGCTCGCGCGAGAC
>DASYCF010000588.1:0-2836 GCA_036500365.1 Byssovorax sp. | reverse complement strand
CTCGGGTGCGGGCTCGGGCTCGGGTGCGGGCTCGGGTGCGGCTCGGGTGCGGCTCGGGTGCGGGCTCGGGCTCAGGCTCGGGTGCGGGTTCGGGTGCGGGTTCGGGCGCGGGGTCGAAAAAATGTTTGTCGCCGTGTCGATCCTGCGGTCCTTCATCCGTCGCGCCGGTGAAGGGCAGGCGGGCCGAAGGGCGGCCGCGGCCTTCCTTCCCAGGAGAGAGACGCCATGCGCTTCATGATGATCGTGTACCCGGGTGCCAAGGCCGAGACCGGCGCGCTGCCCGACCCGAAGGTGGTCGAGGGCATGATGAAGTACAACGAGGAGCTCCAGAAGGCGGGCGTCCTGCTCGCGCTCGACGGGCTGCACCCGTCGTCGAAGGGCGCGCGCGTCCACTACGAGAGGGGCGGCCCGCGCGTGAGCGACGGGCCGTTCACCGAGGCGAAGGAGCTCGTCGGCGGCTTCTGGCTCATCCAGGTGAAGTCGAAGGACGAGGCCGTCGCGTGGGCGCGCAAGGCGCCGATGGCCGAGGGCGAGATGATCGAGCTCCGCCAGGTGTACGAGATGCCCGAGTTCACGAACCTCGACCCGAAGGTCGCCGCCCAGGCCGAGGCGATCGGCAAGTCGCTCCCGGGTCGTCAGACGTGAGCGCTCCGCCGCGTCGCTCGGCGGTCAGCGCACGAAGCCGAGCGCGCGCATCGGGGCGAGGAGGCGCTCGCGCTCGAGCAGGGCGCGCGTCCCCCCTTCGTCGAGGCGCTTCGCGAGGCGCTCCTCCGCGTCGGCGACGGCGTACGCGGTGACGCCGACGATGGCCGCGTCCTTCGCGAGGTTACCGGCATCGACGCGGTCGATGGTGTCGGTCGGCAGGTGGTGGATCTCGGGGTAACGCGACCCGTCGACCCACAGGTTCAGCGCCGGGACGCCCGCGGCGAAAAACGGGGTGTGATCCGAGTTTCCGCTGCTCTCGCGCGAGACGCGGCCGCCGCCGAGGCCGGTGAGCCAGCGCGCGGCGATGGGGGCCAGGGCGGCCTCGACGTCGGGCCGACCCTCCGCTTGCCAGCCGCGCGGCGCGCCCGAGCCGTCGTCGGTGTTGAGCACGGCGACGAACCGATCGAGCTCGGCGGCGTGCGCCTCGACGTACGCGCGCGAGCCGCGGAGGCCCTGCTCCTCGCCTCCGAACAGGACGAAGCGGATCGAGCGGCGCGGCGGCGCGCCGAGGGCGGCGATCGCCCGCGCCGACGCGAGCACCATGGCGACGCCGGTGCCGTTGTCCTGCGCGCCGACGGACAGATCCCATGAGTCGAGGTGCGCGGTCACGAGGACGATCTCGTCGGGCCGCTCACGGCCGCGGAGCTCCCACGCGACGTTCGCGACGTCGCGCGCAGGGCCGACGCGGTTCTCGGACACGAGCTCGAGGCGCGCGCGCCCCCTCTCGGCACGCGCGAGGATCTCGGCGGCGTCCGACGCGGCGACGTCGAAGATCGGGAGCGGCGCGATCATGCCGACGTGCTGCATCGGGCAGTGCGCCTTGATCTGATCGTTCGGGAGCCGAGACGGCCACAGCACGGCGGCGACGCCCGCGCGCGCGAGCGCGGGGAACGCGTCGGCGAGGCGCGCGTTGAACTCGAGGAACTCGCCCGCGAAGGCAGTGGCCGGGTCGAGGAGCACGGCGCGCCCGCGGAGCTTGGTCTTCGCCGCGTCGATCCCCGCGGGGGAGAGGTCGACGACGCGCACGACGTCGGCGGTGACGGGCCGCGGCGTCGCGGGGGTCCACGCGGCGGTGCGGACCTGGATCGGTCGATCGGGACCGACGAGCTTGCCGCGCGCCGCGCCGCGCTCCCAGGTCTGGTCGATGCGGAACGACTCCTCGCTCGCGTCGTGCCCGAGCGCGGCGAATTTCGCCTTGGCCCACGTCACGGCGCGATCGAACGCGGCGGTGCCCGTCATGCGAACGCCGACCTCGTCGACGAGCGCGCGCTCGTACGTCATCGCGCTCCCGTCGCTGGCGAGCGAAGCCGTCAACTGCTCGAGCGGCGCAGGTCGAGGCGCGACGAACGGCGGCGGCCGCGGCGGCGACGAGAGCGCGGGCGGCGGCGCCGACGGCTCGCACGCGACGAGCGCGACACACGCGCCGATCGAGGCGAGCGCAGCCAACGCACGGACGCCGAGCACGGCGGCATCATAGTGCGGTCCGACGCGCACGCGCAGCCGAGGTGACCGTCTGCGCGACGACCTGGCGCTCGCGCTCGGTCAACAACCTCGACGCTCCCCACGTCGGCGTGGCTCTCGCGCGCGACGTCGGCTCGCGGCGATGCGCCGCTCGACGAAGCCATGCTGGCGCGCCGCGGACGCGCGGAGGTCCCGCGAGGGCTGGCTCGAGCAAGGCGTTTGGCGTCGGTGCGCGCGCGTAAACGCAGCAGACGCCGGTCGCGGGCGCGAACACGGGCGTCGCCCGAACGTCCCCTCGGGTGGGTGCGTGAGCGTGCCTCGTGCGGATCGCGAATCGCGGCTCCGGGGCGGGGCCCGAAGCGGAGCATCGCGCAAAACTGGCGTTCATCTCGAGCATCGGCGCGGCGCCGGCGTCAGACGCCGCGTGTTGCGAGCCAGGCCGCCGGTGGTTTGGTTCGCGCCCATGCCCAACCGACAGGGGGAGCGCGGACGCGGCGCTGCCGTCGCGCTCGCGCTCGCGGTGCTGCTCGCGCCCGGAGCCGCGCAGGCGTTCACCGTGCAGAGCCCCGTCACCGACGGGTGCCACGAGCAGATCACGGAGGCGGCGCTCGGCGGCGTGCGCGCGATGGGCGAGGGTCCGGCGATCGCCGCCGACGCGAACGACCAGGCG
>DASYCF010000587.1:0-3782 GCA_036500365.1 Byssovorax sp. | reverse complement strand
AAGCGCCTCATCGGCGAGGACATCGTCCTCTCGCTCAAGCTCGACCCGGAGGCGGGCAACGTGCGCGCGGATCTCGGGCAGATGAACCAGGTGCTCATGAACCTCGTCGTCAACGCGCGCGACGCCATGCCGAGCGGCGGCAAGCTGTCGATCGAGACGCGGCGGGCGCACGTCGCTGAGGGCGCGACCGCCGACGCGGAGGCGGGGCTCGCGCCGGGTGAGTACGCCGTCATCCGCGTGGCCGACACGGGCGGGGGGATGGACGAGGCGACGCGCACGCGCATCTTCGAACCGTTCTTCACCACGAAGGACGCGGGGCGCGGCACCGGCCTCGGCCTCGCGACCGTGCTCGGCATCGTCGAGCAGAGCGGCGGCAAGATCACGGTCGACACCGCGCTCGGCAAGGGCACGACGTTCCAGGTGCACCTGCGGCGCGTCGACGACCCCGCGGTGCGCGTCAGCCCGAGCGCTCCGCCACCGCCCGCGAAGGTGAAGGGCACCGAGACCATCCTGGTGGTCGAGGACGAGGAGCAGGTGCGCGTGCTCGTGCGCGATCTGCTGCGCCGATCGGGCTACCGCGTGCTCGAGGCCGCGAACGCAGGCGAGGCGCTCCTCGTCGACGAGCAGCACGACGGCGAGATCGATCTGCTCGTCACCGACGCCGTCATGCCGCGGATGAGCGGGCTCCAGCTCGTGGAGCGCATGCGCGGCCGACGGCCCGCGATGAAGGTCGTGCTCATGTCCGGGCACACGACGGTGATGGCGGCCGAGGGCGGGCCGCCGCTGGTGCCGCTCGTGCAGAAGCCCATCACGCCGGCGGTGTTCGCGCGGAAGATCCGCGCGGTGCTCGACGGCCAGCCGGACGATTGACGCGTGGCCGCGCCGTCGAAGGACCACGCAGTGGCCGACGAGATGCGCCGCGCGTTCGACGCGTCGTTCGCTGCCCCGCCGCGCACCCTCGCCGCGGTCGACGAGGCGATCCTCGTGCGCGCCCGCGGCCTCGTCTGCGGCTTCGCGACGTCGGGCCTGCGCGGCCTCGTGCGCGCGCCGCGCGTCGTCCCGCTGCCTAGCCTCGAGGCCGCAGTCGTCGGGATCGTCGGCATCGGCGGCGCGATCGTGCCGGTGCTCTCGCTCGCGACGCTCCTCGGCGCCGTCGACGGCGCGCGCGCGGCGCCGACGTGGCTCGTGCTCGTCGGCGACGAGGCCGCGTCGGTCGCGCTCGGCGTCGATCACGTCGACGGGCCCGGTCGCGCGCCGGCACTCGGCGACGAGCCGCCCGCCGCCGCGCCGAGGTTCGTGCGGGTCGTCGAGTCGACGGCGCGCGGGCCGGTGTTCTGGGTCGACGTGGACGCGGTGTTCCGCGCGTGGGGGCCCGCGGCGCCGAGCGCGACGGGCGAAGGAGCTGGCAGCGAATGAGGAGCTGGACGATCAGTCGTCAAATCGTGGCGGGCTTCGCGCTCGCCGTCGTCATCCTGGTGGTCGTCGGCGTCGTCGGCTACCGCAGCACCGACGCGCTCATCGCGAACGATCGGCGCGTCGAGCGCTCGCACGTGATCCTCGAGACCATGGCGCGCGTGCTCTCGGTGATGAAGGACGCCGAGACGGGCCAGCGCGGCTACGTCATCAGCGGCGTCGACTCGTACCTCGAGCCGTACCGCGCCGCGACGACCGAGCTCCGCGACACCCTCGCCGAGCTCAAGCGGGTCGCCGCCGACAACCCGCGGCAACAAGAGCGCGCCGAGCACGTGGCGACGCTCGCGAACGACAAGATGACCGAGCTCGCGGTGGTCATCGATCTGCGCCGCACGAAGGGCTTCGACGAGGCGCAGAAGGAGGTCCTCACCGACCGCGGCAAGCGCGCGATGGACCAGCTCCGCGAGGTCGTCGGCGCGATGGAGCACGACGAGCGCGACACGCTGAAGGACCGCGCCGCGGCCGCGGAGGGATCGGCCGCCAGCGCCAAGTCGACCATCCTCGTCGCCGCGCTGCTCGCGCTCGTCTTCGTCGCGGGCGCGGGCGCGTTCATCACGCGCGCGATGAACCAGCGGCTCGGGAGCGCGATCGCGAACATCCGCAGCTGCTCGGCGGAGCTCGAGGCAGCGGCGACGCAGCAGGTGACCGGTGCGCGCGAGCAGGCCACCGCGACCAGCGAGGTCTCGACCACGATCATGGAGCTGCTCTCGACGTCGCGACAGATCGCCGAGAGCGCGCAGCGGGTGACGCGGATCGCCGAGGAGACCGCGGCCGGCGCGCGCTCCGGCGATCTCACGGTGCAGCGCTCGCAGGAGGCGCTGTCGACGATCAAGCGCCAGGTCGATCTCATCGTCACGCACTCGCTGGATCTCGGGAAGAAGTCGCAGCAGGCGGGCGGCATCCTCGAGATCATCAACGAGCTCGCCGAGCAGACGAACATCCTCGCGATCAACGCGACGATCGAGGCGGCCGGCGCGGGCGAGTCGGGCCGCCGGTTCGCCGTGGTCGCCGACGAGATCAGGAAGCTCGCCGACCGCGTCGGCGGCTCGACGAAGGAGATCCGCGCGGTGATCGAGGACATGCGCGCGGCGGTCAACACCACGGTGATGGCGACCGAGAGCGGCACGAAGGCCGTCGACGCGGGGACGAAGCAGTTCCTCGAGGTCACGTCCGCCTTCAAGCAGATCGCCGGGCTCGTCGTGACGACCACGGAGGCGTCGCGCGAGATCGAGCTCAGCACGAAGCAGCAGGCGAGCGCCGTCGAGCAGATCAACTCGGCGATCGGCAACGTCGCGCTCACGACGAACGAAGGCGAGACGAGCTCGCGCCAGACGCTCCAGACGGCGACCGAGCTCACGGGGCTCTCTCAGGTCCTCTCGCGCCTCATCGAAGCCGGCGCGTCGGGCTGACGATGGCGAAGGATCCGTACCGGTATTTCCGCGTCGAGGCGCGCGAGCTCGGGCAGGAGCTGGCGCGCGGCGTGTTGGAGCTCGAGCGCGCGAACACCCGCGAGCCGAGGACGCGCTTTCTCCGCCACGCGCACACGCTGAAGGGGGCCGCGCGCGTCGTGCGTCACGCCGCGATCGCGGACGTCGCGCACGCGATCGAGGATCGGCTCGGCGCGACGCCGGAGGGCGCGACCCTCGAGCGCGCGGACGTCGACGCGCTCCTCGCCCACGTGGACGCGATCGCGACCCACGTGGCGGCGCTCGTCGCGCCCGAGGAGGTGGCCGCGGCGGCGAGCTCGGAGGCGGCCGCGAAGGCGCCGCCCGAGGCTGCGAGCGCGCGCGCGATCGTACAGGACGTCGAGCGCGAGGCGGCCCCGCGGCCGGCGCGACCGGTGAACGACGACGCCGGCGACACCGTGCGGATCGACGTGCGCGCGCTCGAGGCGCTCGGCCGCCGCGCTTCGGACGCGCTGGCAGACGTCGCCTCGCTGCGGGTCGACGTCGAGCGCGTCGGCGAGGCTGCGTCGATCGCGGCGCGGCTCGCCGAGGCCGATCACGCGGGCGCGCGAGGCGCGTTCGGCGCCGACGTCGACCGGCTGCACGCGCTCGCCGAGGGCCTCGAGCGGAGCCTCGCGCTCACCGCCGAGCGCGCCGAGCGCACCCTCGCGGCGCTCCGCGACGACACGGGGCGACTCCGGCTCGTGCCCGCGCGCGAGCTCTTCGCCGACCTCGAGCGCGCGGTGCGAGACGCGGCCGCGGCGACGGGCTTCGCGGCGTCGTTCGACCTCCGCGGCGCGGCGGTCGGCGTCGAGGCGCACACGCTGAGCGTGCTCCGGGAGGCGCTCATGCACCTCGTCCGCA
>DASYCF010000586.1:0-2377 GCA_036500365.1 Byssovorax sp. | reverse complement strand
GCTATCGGCCGACGGCGCGCGGCGTCGTCCACGACACGCCCGTCGTCCTCGTGCCCTCGCTGATCAACAGGCACTACGTGCTCGACCTGCTGCCGGGGAAGAGCCTCGCCGCCTGGCTCGTCGCCGAGGGCCACGAGGTCTACGTGATCGACTGGGGCACGCCGGCCGACGAGGATCGCTTCGTCTCGTTCGACGACGTGTGCGACCGCGCGATCGGCCGCGCCGTGCGGCTCGCGGCGCGCCGGTCGAAGCGCGGGAAGGCGCACCTCGTCGGCTACTGCCTCGGCGGCACGCTCGCCGCGATCTACGCGGCTGCGCGGCCCGAGCGGGTCGCGTCGCTCACGGCGCTCGCCGCGCCGGTCTCGTTCGCCGACGGCGGCCTCCTGGCCTCGTGGACGCGCACCGCGGAGTTCGACGTCGGCGCGCTCGTCGACGCGATGGGGAACGTGCCCTGGCAGCTCATGCAGTCGGCGTTTCACCTGCTCCGGCCCACGCTCGGCGCGTCGAAGCTCGTGAGCTTCCTCGATCGCGCGTGGAACGACGCGTCGCTCGACGGGTTCGTCGCGCTCGAGACCTGGGGCAACGACAACGTGTCGTTCCCGGGCGCGTGCTATCGGCGCTACGTCGAGGAGCTCTACCGCGGCGACCTCCTGATCAAGGGCGAATTTCGCCTGTCGGGCGTGCCCGCGCGCCTCGATGACATCCGCTGTCCGCTCCTCGCCGTCACGTTCGAGCACGACGCCATCGTCCCTTGGCAGAGCGCGGCCGCGCTCGTGGACCGCGCCGCGTCGACGGACAAGCGCCGCCTCCACCTGCCCGGCGGGCACGTCGGCGCCGTCGTCTCGCAGAAGGCGTCGACCACGCTGTGGCCCGAGCTCTCACGCTTCTGGAAGGAGCGCGACGCCGATCCCCCGCCGCCGAAGATCGCCGCGAACGCTCGGCCCCGGCCCCGCCGCGCCGCGCGCTGACGGTCCTACTCTGGGACACGTCCCAGCCTTCCCCGGCGCCGGAGCCCGCGCCGCGCCACGAACCGCGCGATTCGGGCGCTTCCGCGTCGAAAAGGACTTGGCGCGCATCGTGATGTGACCGACGCGGGGTCGGTCGCCGTGAAGCTCGCGCGAACGCTCGTCCTGCTGCTCCTCGCGATTTCGCTGGCGTTGTTCAGCGCGGTCGGCGCGTACGAGGTGTGGCGCGGCGTGCGTGACTTCGACGAGAACGCGGCGGCCGACCTCGCCATCACCGGGCGCGCGCTGCGGCCCGCGCTCGCCGAGGTGTCGCGCGTCGAGGGCGAGGGCCGCGCGCAGGAGCTGCTCGAGCACGCCGACGCCGACACGCCGAACGTGCAGATCCGCTGGGTCTCGTTCCGCGCGGGCGAGGGCGCCGTCGACGCGGCGACGCGCGCGCGGCTCGAGCGCGGCGAGGACGTGGCGCTCGGGCGCGGCGGCGGGCGCGGCGACCACCTCGTCGTGTACGTGCCGCTGCCCGACGGCGCCGCCATCGAGCTCTCGCAGCCGCTCGTCGCCGTCCGCGTGCTCGCGCTGCGCGTCTTCGAACAGCGCCTCTTGTCGTCGCTCGGCGCGATCGCGATCGCGTCGCTGCTCTCCATCGTGGCCGGCGTGTGGATCGTAGGCCGTCCGATGCAGGCCCTCGCGGCGCAGGCGCGGCGCATCGGCGAGGGCGATCTCGCGCGGCGCGTGCGCGTCGAGCGCGGCGACGAGATCGGCGAGCTCGCCGACGAGATGAACCACATGTGCGACCGCCTCCTCGACGCGAACGCGCGCGCCGCGGCCGAGGCAGAGGCCCGCGAGCGAGCCATGCAGCAGCTCCGGCGCGCCGATCGCCTGAGCACCGTCGGCACGCTCGCGTCGGGCATGGCGCACGAGCTCGGCACGCCGCTCAGCATCATCTCCGGCCGCGCGAAGATGATCGCGTCCGGCGGCGATCACGACGGCGGCCCGCCGACGGACGACGTGAAGTACGCGCGCGTCATCGTCAGCCAGACCGAGAAGATGACGCGCATCATGCGCGGGCTGCTCGACTTCGCGCGGCGCAAGCCCGCGCAGAAGCGGCCGACCGACGTGCGCGAGGTCGCGCGCCGCACGCTCGAGCTCCTCGCCCCGCTCGCGAAGAAGCGCAGCGTCGCGCTCCGCGTCGACGAAGGCGGCGGCCCCGCCGTCGCGGAGGTCGACGTCGCGCAGCTCGAGCAGGCGCTCGCGAACCTGGTCGTGAACGGCGTGCACGCCACGTCCCAGGGCGGCGAGGTGGTCGTGTCGACCGCGGAGGTCACCGCGCGGCCCCCCGCGCGCCCCGACGCGGAGGAGGCGTGCTACCTGTGCATCCGCGTGCGCGACGACGGCGACGGCATCCGCCCCGAGGA
>DASYCF010000585.1:0-9588 GCA_036500365.1 Byssovorax sp. | reverse complement strand
TTCTTGGCGGCCTTCTTCGGCGCGACCTTCTTGGCGGCCTTCCTCGGCGCGACCTTCTTGGCGGCCTTCTTCGGCGCGACCTTCTTGGCGGCCTTCTTGGGCGTGGACTTCTTCTTCGCGGGGCTCTTCTTCGACGCCATGATGCTTCGTATCACGACGGACGCTTCGATCGCGCGGGGTTCGCCCGCGCGCGTCGACGGGAGTCGCCCGATTCGAGCGTCCCGAGGGCCGCACGACGCGCGGCGGGCGATCTGCTACCTGAGCGCGCATGAGCTACGTCGTGCTCGCCCGGAAGTGGCGGCCGCAGTCGTTCGACGACCTCGCGGGCCAGGGCCACGTGTCGACGACGCTCGAGAACGCCATCGCGAAGGGCCGCGTCGCGCACGCGTTCCTCTTCACGGGCGTCCGCGGCGTCGGCAAGACCACGAGCGCGCGCATCCTCGCCAAGTGCCTCAACTGCGAGAAGGGGCCGACGGCGCACCCGTGCCAGGTCTGCCCGCAGTGCGTCGAGATCACCGCCGGCAACGACATGGACGTGCAGGAGATCGACGGCGCCTCCTACAACGGCGTCGACGAGGTGCGCCGCCTCCAAGAGACGCTGCCGTACCGGCCCGCGCGCGATCGCTTCAAGATCTTCATCGTCGACGAGGTCCACATGCTCTCGAACGCGGCGTGGAACGCGTTCTTGAAGACGCTCGAGGAGCCGCCGCCGCACGTGAAGTTCATCTTCGCGACGACCGAGGTGCACAAGGTCCCGGTCACGATCCTGAGCCGCTGCCAGCGCTACGACTTCAAGCTCATCTCGGCCTCGACGATCGCGGCGCGCCTCAAGTTCGTGCTCGAGCAGGAGGGCGCCGCGTTCGACGACGCCGCCGTGCACGTCGTCGCGCGTGAGGCCGCGGGCAGCATGCGCGACGCGATGAGCCTGCTCGATCAGGTGCTCGCGTCGGTCGGCGGCGGCGCGGGCGAGCGCCTCACCGCGGAGGGCGTCGCGCGCGTGCTCGGCGTCGCCGACCGCGTCGTCCTGCACAAACTCGCCGCGTCCGTCGTGACGGGCGACGCATCCGCGTGCATCGCGATCGTGAAGTCGCTCGCCGAGGAGGGCTACGACCTGCCGCACGTCGCGCGGGATTTCCTCGCCGAGCTCCGCGACGTCGTCGTCGCCAAGGTCGCGGAGGATCCGGCGAAGCTCCTCGACCTCGCCGCCGAGGAGATCGCCGACGTGAAGGCGCTCGCCGATCGCGCCGACGTCGACGACCTCGCGCGCATCCACCAGGGCTTCTCGCGCGCGTTCGACGACATCACCAAGGGCGGTCAGCCGCGCCAGGCCCTCGAGATGACGCTCGTGCGCCTCGCGCGACGGCCGCCGCTCCTGCCCGTCGAGGAGCTGTTGAAGCGGCTCGGCGATCTCGAACGCAGGCTCGGCGGCGGCAGCGCGGGCCCGGGCGGCGCGAGCTCCGGCGGTCCGCGCGGCGGCGCACCTCCCGCGCGGCGGCCGGGCCCGCCCGCGGGACCTGTCGCGGCGCCCAACTCGCCGACCTCGACGCGCGCGGAGCCCGCAGCGAGCGCGCCGCAGGCGTTCGTCGCGCCGCAGCCGCGCCCCGAGCCCCCGCCGGCGCCGCCTGCACGGCCGCAGAACCCCCCGCTTCCGTCCCCGGTAGCGATTTCGAATCCGCAGGCGCCTCCGGCGGCCCCGCGGAGCCCGATCCCGCGGCCGGAGACGCCTCCAGCGACGTTCCAGGCGCCGCCCGCGCCGCCTCCGGCGCCCTCAGAGCGACGTCCATCGGCGCCCGCGGCCGCGCCCGCCCCGTCCGAGCGGCGTCCTAGCGCCGCGCCGCCGATGCCGACGTCGGCGCCCGCGATCGCCCCGACGCCCGCGTCGATCGAGGCGCTCGGCGCGTGGCGGACGATCATCGCGCGCGTCCGCGTGCGACGGCCCGCGCTCGCCTCGGTGCTCGAGCACGCCGCCCTCGTCGCGATCGGCCCCGAGCGCGTCGCGCTCGGCTACGAGGCGGGGAGCTTCCTCGTCGGCCAGGCGACGGAGGCCCCTGCGCGCGAGCTCCTGTCGACCGAGATCGCGGCCCACTTCGGCCACGCGGTCGAAGTCGCCTTCGAGACGCTGCCGCGCGGGCACGGCGTCGCGACGATCGCCCAGCTCGAAGGCGCCGAGCGCAAGGAGCGCGTCGACGCCGCGCGACGCGCGGTCGAGGGGCATCCGCTCGTGACCGCCGCCATCACCATGCTCGGCGCCGAGCTCAAGGACGTGCGCCTCGCGGAGGTCGCGGAGGCGTGAGCCCCTCGATCCCCGCGCTCACGCTGGGCGTCCTCGCGTTCGCGCTGTCGAGCAGCGGCTGCGGCGCGCGACCGAAGACGGTGCGCGATCTGTCGACGCCGATCTACGAGTGGGCCATCGAGAAGGGCGCGTGCGGCACGACGCTCGTCGTCGACTCGCACGCCGACCTCTGGCGCGAGGTCGGCTGCGAGGGGAGCACCTCGCGGCTCACGAAGGTTCGTCACCTCGACCCGGCGCCGATGCGCCGCATCGTCGTCGCGTTCGAGGCGCTCCCGCAGCGCGAGCCGCTGGTCTGCGCCGACAACGCGAACGCGCACATGTTCTTCCGCCACCAGAACGACATCGCGAGCGTGTGGCACGTGTGCCTCCCCGAGGAGCAGCACCTGCCCGACCCCTTCGCCGAGATCGCGCGCGCCTTCGGCGGCGAGCCCTGACGCGCGCGCGCCTCCACTCGCGAGGGCTCGACGCACGCTTCAACCGAGCGCGTGGGAGCGGAAAATTCTCGTCACACTCACCGCGAATCGACTGCAAAGAAATGATATGACAGTTCTACAAATCCGGAACCGACTGTAGTACGTTTTCCGACGTCTCACCGACACAAGACCGCCGACGCGAGGGGGCACTTCGGCCACGATCCTCGGTGACAACCGTCAGGTGCGACGCGGATGGATTTGCCATGAACAAGGATCTTGCACTCATTCTCTCAGCCCTCGCCGTCACCGGGTTCGCGACGGTGCAGTCGACCGGTTGCAGCTCGGACACGAAGTCGGGCAAGGGCGGCAACGGCAACGGCGCGCAGTCGGGCTGCGGCGGCCACAGCTGCGGCAACGGCAACTGCGGCGCCCACAGCTGCAACGCGAGCTGCTCCGGCTGCGCCGGCTGCAGCTCGTGCTCGGGCTGCTCCGGCTGCGCGAGCTGCTCGGGCTGCTCGGGCTGCGCCTCGTGCAGCGGCTGCTCGGGCTGCAGCACCTGCAGCGGCTGCAGCGCCTGCTCGGGTTGCTCGGGCTGCTCCGGTTGCAGCGGATGCGCCGGCTGCGGTTGCAGCTCCAGCTGCAGCAGCTGACATCCGTCACCAGGGTCGACGCCGACGCCGGCTACCGCGCGAAGCGGAGTCGGCGTCTTCGTTTTGTCCAGCCGGAGGTCGAAGCGACCGTCTGAAGCGAAGGCGATCTCCCTCAGCGACACGAGACGAAGATCGCGGGCTGCCCCGCGGCGTCGTAGCCGGGGGTCTCGCGCGCGCAGACGTAGACGGGGCCGCTCGGCCCCATCGCCGGGCAGAGGTGCGAGCACGCGGGCGGCGCGGCGACGGGCGGAGGAGGCGCATAGACGACGGGTTGCGCGACGACGGCGACCGGCTCGCCCTCGAGGACGGGCTCCGGCCCCCGGCGGTCGCTCGCCGCGACGATCGCCGCGGCGCTCGCGACCTTCGCCGTGGTCACCGCGGCGACGCCGAGCGCCTTCGCCGCGCCGGCGCCCTTGCACCCGAACGTGAGCGCGAAGAAGCCGACCGCGAAGAGCTTGTGCGTGCGCGTGATCGTCGTCATGCGCAGGTCAATCGCAAGCGCGAGGCCAGCGAGCGACGCGACGAACGTCGGCGATTTCTGCGGCGAACGCCGGTCGAGCGAGAACCGCGCTTCATGTGCGGGCCCGCAACGCGCCTGTGCCGCGCCTTCACACGCGCGACGCCGGGCCGCGTGGCGCGCGGCGGTCTCGAGCGATGGACAAGGAAAGGGCCTGCCACACTCGCTCTCCGCTACCGTTGCTCCCTTCCGGGCCTGGCGGGGTTCGCGGCGCGTGGTCGGCAGACCCACACGTGGGCTTTTTTCGCCCGACTCGGCGTTCATAGACCACGCGACACCGCCTGTCGAGCAGCGAGCGTTTGCCTCGAGCGACGCGCGGGCGCACCCTCGCGCCGTGCCTGCCGTCGTGTTTCGCTCGCCGCGCGCGGCCGCTCGGCTCGATCGAGCCCGGGCGTGGCTCTCGGCCCGCGGGCGCAGCGAGGAGGTGCTCGTCGTCGCGCCGACGTTCGAGGCCGCCGGGGCGCTCTGCCGCGAGGTCGCGCGCGCGTCGGGGGCGAGCTTCGGCTGGCGGCGCACGACGCTCGGACGGCTCGCCGCGCTGATCGCCGCGCCGCTCCTCGCCGAGCGGAACCTCGCGGCGGTCGGCCCGCTTCCGCTCGACGCGCTCGCGAGCCGCGTCGTGCACGCCCTCGCCGCCCGCGGCGGCCTGGGCCGGTTCGCGCCCGTCGCCGATTTTCCGGGGCTGCCGCGCGCCGTCGCCCGCACGCTGCTCGAGCTCCGCATGGCCGACGTCGGCCCCGCGAAGCTCCGCGGCCGGTTCACCGAGTTCGTCGATCTGCACGGGAGCTACGAGGAGGAGCTCGCGCGGGCGCGGCTCGCCGATCGCGCGCTCGTGTTCCGCGTCGCGATCGACGCGTGCAGCGCCGCCACCCTCTCTTCGGCGCCGATCGAGGCCAGCGCAGACGCGGCGGCGCGTCGTCCGCGGACCGGTCGGGGCGCGCCCGCGCCCGCGCAGCTCGGCTTCGCGTTCGCCCTCGAGCCGGCGACTCCCGAGCCGGTCTCGCCCGAGGCCGACGTCGACGCGGCGAGCCTCGGCGGCACGGCGCGGGCCCTCCTCGGTCGCCCGCTGCTGCTCCTCGACGTGCCCATCTGCGCCGAGCTCGAGCGGGATTTCGTCGCGGCGATCGCGGCCCGCTCGAGCGACGTGTTGATCACGGTGCCCGAGGGCGACGACCGCACGCTCGGGTTCGTCGACGCCGCCATCGGCGACGCGCGGCGCGACGACGACGCGGCGCCACCGGGCGGGGCGCTCTCGCGCCTGCAGCGCCACCTCTTCGGCGACGCGAGCGCGCCGCTCGGCGACCTCGACGACGGCGTGACGATCCTCTCGGCGCCGGGCGAGAGCCGCGAGTCGGCCGAGATCGCGAGGCGCATCCAGCGCGAGGCAGAGCGCGGCGTCCCGTTCGATCGCATGGCGATCCTCTTGCGCGCGCCGCAAGCCTACCGATCCCATATCGAGGAGGCGCTCCGGCGCGCCAAGATCCCGGCGTACTTCGCGCGCGGCAGCGTGCGACCCGACGCTGCGGGGCGCGCGTTCTTGGCGCTGCTCCGGTGCAAGCTCGAGAAGCTCAGCGCGCGGCGCTTCGCCGAGTACCTCTCGCTCGGCCAGGTCCCGGCGGCCGACGCACACGGCGAGCCGCCGAAGCCCGCCGACGACGGCGACCGCTACGTCCCGCCGGACGCCGAGTACGTCCGCGAGCCCGAGCCGCCGCGCGAGGACGACGAGGACACGCGCGACGAAGCCGAGCTCGCTTCGACGTCGACCGACGTGCCCGTCGTCGCCGGCACGCTGCGCGCGCCGCGCCGGTGGGAGAAGCTCCTCGTCGACGCCTCGGTCATCGGCGGCCTCGATCGCTGGCGGCGCAGGCTTCGGACGCTCGACGAGGAGCTCGCGTCCAAGCGCAGCGAGGCCCGGGACGAGGCGCTCGCTGGCATGTTCGATCGGCAGCGCGCTGACCTCGCGGCGCTCACCGCGTTCGCGCTGCCGCTCCTCGAGGACCTCGATCGCCTCCCGGACGGCGTGACGTGGGGCGAGCACCTCGACGCGCTCGCCGCGCTCGCGACGCGCGCGCTCCGAAGCCCGGATCGCGTCCTCTCCGTGCTCGCCGAGCTCGGGCCGATGGCGAAGGTCGGCCCAGTCGAGCTGGTCGACGTCGAGCTCGTCCTCGGCCGCCGCCTGAGCGAGCTCGTCACGCTGCCCGGCGCGATCTCGGCGGGGAAGGTGTTCGTCGCGCCGATCGAGGCCGCGCGCGGGCTCGCGTTCGACGTCGTGTTCGTGCCGGGCCTCGCCGAGCGCATCTTCCCGCAGAAGGTCGTCGAGGATCCGATCCTGCGCGACGACGAGCGGCGCGAGGTCGGCTGCCTCGCCACGAACAAAGAGCGCGCTCACGCCGAGCGCCTCGCCCTGCGCGTGGCCGTCGGCGCGGCGAGCGAGCGCCTCGTGCTCTCGTACCCGCGCGTCGATCTCGATCAGTCGCGGCCGCGCGTGCCGTCGTTCTACGGGCTGGAGGTGCTGCGCGCGGCCGAGGGCGTGCTCCCCGGCTTCGACGAGCTCGCGCGGCGGGCCGAGCGCGGCGGCGGCGCGATGCGCATCGGCTGGCCCGCGCCCGAGCTGCCCGAGCACGCGATCGACGAGGCCGAGTACGACCTCGCGCTGCTCGGCGGCATCTTGAAGCAGCCGAAGGACGCGACGCTCGGCGCCGCGCACTACCTGCTCGCCGCGAACGATCACCTCGCGCGGGCGCTCCGGTTCCGCGCGCGGCGCTGGAACGTCGGCAAGTGGAACGCGGCCGACGGGCTCGTCGCGCCGACCGACGCGGGGGCGCTCGCCGCGCTCGCGAAGCAGGGCCTCGCCGCGCGGAGCTTCTCGGCGACCGCGCTGCAGCACTTCGCGGCGTGCCCGTATCGCTTCTTGCTCCAGGCGATCCACAAGCTCCAGCCGCGCGGCGTGCCCGAGCAGATCGAAGAGCTCGACCCGCTGCAGAAGGGCTCGCTCGTGCACGAGGTGCTGTACGAGCTCGTGACCGAGCTCCGCGACGTGGGCGAGCTGCCCGTCGCCGCGTCGCGCCTCGACCGCGCGCGCGAGCGCCTCGACGGCGTCGTGAAGCGCGTCGTCGGCGCGTACGAAGAGAAGCTCGCGCCCGCGATCCCGCGCGTGTGGGACGACGGCATCGAGGCGATCGTCGCCGACCTGCGCGAGTGGCTGCGGCGCGCCGCGGACGACGCCGCGTGGAGGCCGACGCACCTCGAGCTCTCGTTCGGCCTCGTCGAGCACGCCGAGCACCGCGACAAGTCGAGCCGCGAGAGCGCCGTCCCCCTCGCGTGCGGCATCCAGCTCCGCGGCTCCATCGATCTCGTCGAAGAGAACGCTGGCGGCGAGCTCCGCGTGACCGACTACAAGACCGGCAAGAAGCGCGCAGACGAGGGCATGGTCATCGCCGGCGGCAAGTACCTGCAGCCGGTCCTCTACGCGCTCGCGCTCGAGGGCATGTTCCCGGAGAAGAAGATCCTGAGCGGACGCCTCTACTACGCGACGACGACGGGCGGCTTCGAGTCGGTCGACGTGCCGCTCGACGACGTCGGCCGCGACGCCGCGCAGCGGCTCGCCGACGCGCTCGGCCACGCGCTCGCGGACGGGTTCTTCCCCGCCGCGCCCGAGAAGGACGCGTGCATGTGGTGCGACATGCGCCCGGTGTGCGGCCCGTACGAGGAGCTCCGCGCGTCGCGCAAGCAGATCGAGCCGCTCGCGCTGCTGAAGAAGCTCCGCGAGGCGCGGTAGTCCTACCCTTCGCCGCGGCGCTTCGCGTCCTCGGCGCGCGCGTCCTCGAGCGTCGTCGCCGAGACGAGGGTGCTGGTCGCGACGTCGGCCTTCCTCTTCGGCTTCGGGGGCTCCGCCGAGGTCGTGACGCCGGCGAAGCTCGCCTCATCGACGGGGCCGCTCGTCGCGGCGACGTGCGCGGAGCTCCGCGCCGCGTCGTCGATCGCGGCCCAGAGGTAGCGAGTCGTCGGCGTGAGTCCGATCGGCGCGGGTCGAGGCGGAGCGGACACGAACTCGAAGCGGCCGCGCTTGAACGCGACCGCGGCCCGGATCGCCGCCTCGGGTGTCAGATCGTGATCGCGCTCGTGGCCCGAGACGACGTAGCCGGTCGCGACCTCGATCTCGAGCCGCGCGCCCGTGTCGTTCGACAGCGTCATCCGGCCGGTGCGCTGATCGATCTCGAGGATCGTGAGCGCGGTCGCCGGCGGCATCGCCTCGACGTCGCCGAGGAACGGTGCGCCCGGCGTCGTGTCGACGCGGTCGTCGTCGGACGACGCTCGCCGGAGCATCGACGAGACCGCTGCGCGATCACGGATGCGCCCCGCCATCGCCGCGAGCGCGCGCGCCTGGGCGAGCACGAGCTGCGCCTTGATGGGCTTGTCGAGGAGGATGTCGACGCCGCGATCGAGCGCCTTGAGCCGCGCGAGCACGTCGCACTCGTACGTGACGAGCACGATCGGCGTCGGCGAGAGCGCGAAGTCCTTGCGCACGGCCATCACGAGCTCGAGCCCGTCGCCCCCGCCGCCGAGCACGAGCTCCGTCACGATGCACGCGGGCGGCTCGGCGCGCGCGACCGCGAGCGCGGTCGCCTTGTCGGCGCAGCCGAGCGCCTCGAGGCCGTACGCGGGCGCGGCGCGCGCGAGGTCGTCACGGAACGCCGCGTCCGGATCGACCACGAGCATCTTCGGGTTCACGTGATCACGTCCGGAAGGGCCGCGTCTCGGGCCCGGTCGCGTGGGCGAGCTCGCTGAGCGCCTCGGACAGGCCCGCGTTCGCGGTGCGCAGCCGCTGCGACAGCACCTGCACCAGGCTCCAGAGGAGCTTCACGGCGATCTCCTGCTCGCGGCGCATGAGGTTCATCACGTCTGCCTGGCCGAGCGTCACGACGCGCGTCGGCTCCTCGGCGCGCACGGTCGCCGAGCGCGGCTGGCTCTCGATGAGGCCCATCTCGCCGAAGTGACCGCCCGCGCCGAGCGAGGCGATCGGCACGCCGCCCTTCTCGACGACGACGCGCCCGCGCACGACGATGAAGAGCTCGTCGCCCATCGCGCCCTCGGCCACGATCTCGTCGCCGGCGGCGTAGACGCGCGTGTGCGCGGCGCTGAGCACGGCGGAGCGCTCCTTGTAGGTGAAGTGATAGAAGAGCGGCAGCTGCTCGAGCGCTTCCATACGCGCCTCGGCCTGGATGTCGTCCTCGCTCTCGTCCTTGCCGCCGGACACGCGCAGCACGAGCGCGGTGATGTTGTCCTTGCCGCCGCGCGTGTTCGCGAGGGCGATGAGCGTGGCCGGCGTGTCGCGGAGCTTGGCGTCGGCGAAGATGCCGGGGATCTCCTCGTCGGTCACGTAGCCGTGGAGGCCGTCGCTGCACATGAGGAACTCGTCGCCCTCGACCAGCTCGACCACGAGCGTGTCGACCTCGACGGTGGGCTGGTTGCCGACGCCGCGGAGGAGCACGCTCTTGTAGGGGCTCTTCTCGGCCTCCTCCGCGGTGATCTGACCGGCCTTGAGCTGCGACGCGACGAAGGTGTGGTCCTCGGTCAAGCGGTGCACGTGGCCGCGCCGCAGGAGGTAGATGCGGCTGTCGCCGACGTGGCCGAGGATCGCGAGCGCGCCGACCGTGACGAGGCCGACGAACGTCGTCCCCATGCCGCGGTGGGCGGGGTTCGCCTCGGCGAACT
>DASYCF010000584.1:0-2459 GCA_036500365.1 Byssovorax sp. | reverse complement strand
GGCTCGGGTGCGGGCTCGGGCTCGGGTGCGGGCTCGGGCTCGGGTGCGGGCTCGGGCTCGGGTGCGGGCTCGGGCTCGGGTGCGGGCTCGGGTGCGGGCTCGGGCTCGGGTGCGGGCGCGGGCGCGGGCTCGGGTGCGGGCTCGGGTGCGGGTGGAGGTGGGGGAGCGGGAGGGTCGGGGGGCGGCGCGCCGTCGCCGCCGCCGCAGATCGACGTGGCCACCGTCGCGGTCGTGCCCGCGTCGACGTTGACGGACGGGAGCAGCATCCTGCTCGCGCCGTCGGGTTGTCTCGGCGGGCCGGGGAAGGACACGACGTCGGCGACGCTCGCGTGCGGCGCGGGCTTCTCGTCGACCCACCCGACGGCGACGCTCGTCGCGCTCGCGCTCTCGCGCATCACGGAGATCGACGCCGCGGCGATCCAGGTCGTGCACGCCTCGCTCGGCTCGCCGGAGCTCTACGTCGACGGCAAGGAGAGCGCGCTCGCGAATACGCTGAACCTCGCCAACTCGCTTCGGTTCGGCGCGGCGCAGCCCACGCCGCCCTTCTACGGCTTCCAGGGGTCGCGCGTCGCCCCCGGCGGGTCGCTCACGACGTGGGACGCGCGCGTCGGCACGGAGCTCCTCACGACGACGTTCGATCAGATCCTGCCGAACGGCGATCTCGGCGGCGCCGCGATGGCGAACGGCCGCGCGTACGCGCTCGTCGCGATCGGCGCGTCCGCGTCGCTGCCGACGGCCGGGTTCTGGAAGCCGTTCGGCTACGCGGCGATCCGGAGCGATCCGTGAGCGTGGTCGACCTGAACATCGACCTCGGCGAGCTCCCGAACGAGCCGCGCGAGCTCTACGCGGCGGCGACGGTGGCGAACGTCGCGTGCGGCGGACACGCGGGCGACGCGGCGTCGATGGCGCGCGCCGTGAGCTTCGCCCTCGCGCGCGGGGTGCGCGTCGCGGCGCACCCGTCGTACCCCGATCGCGAAGGCTTCGGTCGCGTGTCGATGGCGATCGAGCCGGGCGCGCTCGCGGCGTCGATCGAGGCGCAGTGCGCGGCCCTCCAGAAGATCGCGACGCGGCTCGGCGCGCCCGCGCGATCGCTGAAGCCGCACGGCGCGCTGTACCACGACGCCCACCGAGACCCGGTCGTCGCGCGGGCGCTGCTCGACGGGGCGATCGCGGGGCTCGGCGCCGACGACGATCTCGTGGTCGTCGGCTTCGGCGGCGGCGCGCTCGAGGCCGAGGCGCGGGCGCGCGGCCTCGTCTTCGCGCGCGAGGGCTTCGCCGATCGCGCCTACGCCGCTGACGGCTCGCTCGTCCCGCGCGGGCAAGCGGGCGCCGTGCTCGGTGACGCGCGGGCGTGCGCGCGGCAGGCGATCGCGCTCGCGTCGACGGGGCGCATCGAGACGGTGTGCGTGCACGGCGACACGCAGGGCGCCGTCGACATCGCGCTCGCCGTGCGCGACGCGCTCGCCGGCGCAGGGATGCTCGCGGGCGCCGCCGGCGCGCTCTGATCCGCGGTGCAGCTCGTCGACGTCACGTCGTTCGGTGAGTCGGCGCTGCTCGTCGCGGTGCCCGAGGGCGCGCGCGCCGCCGACCTCGCGCGGAGCCTGTCGCGCGCGCTGCCAGGCGCCGACGTCGTCGCGGGCGCGCGGTCGGTCCTCGTCGAAGGCGTCGCGGCCGGCGCGACGCGAGCCGCGCTCGAGCGCTCGCTCGACGACGGCGCGATCGCGGACGAGCCGCGCGAGCACGTGATCGCGGCGCGATACGACGGAGAGGATCTCGCCGCGGTCGCGCGCGCGACGCGCCGCTCGATCGACGAGGTCGTGCGGGCCCACGCGGCGCGCGTCTACACCGTCGAGATCGTCGGCTTCTTGCCCGGCTTCGCGTACCTCGGCGAGCTCGATCCCGCGCTCGTGTTGCCGCGGCTCGCCGCGCCGCGGAGGATCGTGCCCGCGCGCTCGATCGCGATCGCGGGGCGACACACGGGCGTGTATCCGTTCGCGTCGGCTGGCGGGTGGAGCTTGATCGGGCGCGCGATCGACTTCACGCCCTTCGACGCTTCTCACGGGGGCGCAGCGCTCCGCGTCGGCGATCGTGTGCGGTTCGAGCCGAGCGACGCGCCGAGCGTCGAGGCGCCTCGGACCGCAGACGCGAGCGTCGTCGCGGCGCGCGGGCTCGAGGTCGTGCGCGCGCCCGCCGGAGCGACGATCCAGGACGCCGGGCGCGCAGGGTGTCTCGGTCGAGGGCTGCCGCCGTCGGGGCCGCTCGACGCGGACTCGCACGCCGCCGCGAACGAGGCCGTCGGCAACGCGCGCGGGACCGCCGCGATCGAGGTGCCGCTCGGCGCGCTCGAGGTGCGCGCGCGTGGCCGCGTGACGGTCGCCGCCGACGGCGCGCGAGCGCGGACGCTCGACGACGGGGATCGCTTCTCGATCGAGCCCGAGGGACGCGCCGTGCGCTACGCC
>DASYCF010000583.1:0-7570 GCA_036500365.1 Byssovorax sp. | reverse complement strand
CGCGGCCGTCGACGTCGAGGCGGCGCCGGCCTCGGTGCACGTGCGCGCGGCGGCGTGGGAGCGGTTCGCGCTCCTCCGCGCGCGCGCCGCCGCGGGCGACCGCGAGCTCGGCGCGCGGGCGATGCGCGTCGCGCACGCCGCCGCCTACGACCTGCCGTTCGACGCGCGCGGCGCCGCCGAGGAGATCGCGCGCCTGCGCGCCCGGCTCGAGCGCGAGAACTCGCAGCAGCGCCGCGGCCGCTACGACGTGAAGCTCGGGCGCGGCGGCCTCGTCGACGTGGAGTTCGCCGTCCAGCTGCTCCAGCTCGAGCATGGCAAGGATCCGCGCGTGCGCACCTCCGACACCGCCGTCGCGATCGAGGCGCTCGCCGCCTGCGGCTACCTGCCTCCGCGGCGCGCGGCCGCGCTGCGCGACGGCCACGCGTTCCTCCGCAAGATCGAGCAGCGCCTCCGCGTCGTGCACGCGAACGCGGCGCAGCTCCTCGAGGAGCGGGCGCCCGGCCTCGTCCCCCTCGCGCGCCGCATGGGCATCCGCGCCGCCGGCGGCCAGGACGCGGCGGAGGAGCTGCTCGCCCGCTACCGCGAGGTGACGTCCCGCGTGCGCGAGGCCTACGACGAGATCATGACACGCGCGTGAGCGCGCGCTCGCGTCACCAGCGGAGGCCGCAGCGATCGCAGCGCGCTCCGCGCCGGAGCAGGTCGGGCGCGCCGGACGCCGGCGCCTCGCAGCTCGGGCAGGTGAGGCGAAACCAGCGCCGCGCGGCCGCGTTGCTGAGGCTGATCGCCGCTGCGATCAGCATCGCGCACGAGAGCTCGGCGCACACGGCCGCGATCGCCGACGCGTCCGGCGGCGCGCCCGCCACCTCGAGCGCACGCCGACCGACGAGCGCCGCGTAGAGCGCCGCCGCGACGGCGAGCGGCCGGCCCGCGCGGAAGGCGAGTCTCTCGGCGGCAGCGACGCCGACGAGGAGCGCGATCGTGGTCACGAGCAGCAGGTAGAGCCCGATGGGGACATCGGCGCCGTGCATCTCGCCGAGCACGCACGGGAGCGCGCCGAACAACGCCGCAAGGGCCAGCGCGGTCAACGCGCCACGAACCGCCCTCGGCATCGGCGGCGGGGCGACCTGCACGTGCACCAGCGCGTCGCGCGGCGCGGCCTCTCGCCGTGAAGAGCCCATCTTTCCAGCGCTAGCGCGCCGGCGACCGCGCGGTCAAGCCCCCGCGCGGAGCCAGGGCGCGCGGCTCGAGCAGAAAATTGGACCTCGCATCGCTCCCGGCGTTCTGTCGTATCCTACCTCACGCCGCGAGCCGACGTGGGAGGGCGCCCGGCCCGAGCCGGCGCGCCGTCGACCCTTCGCTGCGGTGATCCATGGCAGACACGCACCCCCTCGTCGGTCGCACCGTCGCAGGGCGCTTCCGTCTGACGGGCCTGCTCGGTGAGGGCGGCATGGCGACGGTGTTCGTCGCCGAGCAAGACGGCGAGCCGCGTGAGGTCGCCGTCAAGGTGATGAACGAGGAGCTCACGCGCGAGCGGAGCTTCGTCCGTCGGTTCGAGCGCGAGGCGAAGGCGGCGTCGCTCGTCGTGCACACGAACTGCGTGCGCATCTTCGCGTGGGGCGTCGCCGACGGCGTGAGCTACATCGCGATGGAGCTCGTCCGCGGTCACGATCTCTACGACGTGCTCGAGCGCGAGGGGCCGCTCTCGCAGCGGCGCGTCGCGACCATCCTCGCCGCCGTGTGCGACGCGCTCGAGGTGGCGCACGGGCTCGGCATCGTCCACCGCGATCTCAAGCCCGAGAACGTGATGCTCGTGCCCGACGCCGGGATCGAGCGCGTGAAGGTGCTCGACTTCGGCATCGCGAAGCTCGTGGCGCCCGATCTCGTCGCCGCCGAGCGCAGCCAGCGCCGCGACGACCCGACGTCGAACCTCACGCAGGCAGGTACGCTCATCGGTACGCCCGCTTACATGTCACCGGAGCAGTGCAAGCTCGAGGGCGTCGACGCGCGGAGCGACATCTACACGTGCGGCGTGCTCATGTATCAGCTCGTCACGGGGAGCCTCCCGTTCGAGGGCGAGGCTCCGCTGCACACGGCGATGCTCCACATCCACGAGCCGCTGCGCGCGCCGGCGACGCTCGCGCCGGATCTCGATCCGCGCCTCGACGAGGTGATCGTGCGCGCGCTCGCGAAGGATCCGAAGGCGCGTTACCAGACGGCGGCCGAGCTCGCGAAGAAGCTCCGCGCGCTCGCGCCGGCGCTCCCCGATCAGCCGGCGATCGCCGGCTCGAAGCGCGCCGTGAGCTCGCGGCCGCAGCGCGCGCCGTCGCAGGGCAGCGCGCCGCAGTTCCCGGACACGCTGCGCTGGGCGGGGGACAAGCGCGCGCCCGACGCCCATCAGGCGCCGACGGCGCTCGAGTCGCAGCGCACGCTCGTCGGCGACGGCATGATGGGGACGCCCGCCTCGGTCCGCCTCCGCAAGGGCCCGCCGCCGAGCCTGCGCGAGCAGCCGAAGCAGGGCTCGACCACGCAGCCGATCGAGAGCACCGACGAGCCGAGCTCGGATCCCGCCGACCGCGCGCCGACGCTCATCCGCGAGGTCGAGGACTCCGCCGTCATGAGCGCGTCGTTCGTCGGTGGCGTGCCGACGGCTGCCGGCGGCATGGGAGCGCCGGCGCGGCGCTCGGGTCCGCAGGGCACGGAGGTCATCCACCTCGGCGCGCTCCCGTCGATCGAGGACGCGGCGAGCGGCGCAGCGGCCCCGCCGAAGCGTCGTGAGATGAAGCCGACGCTGCGCTCGGCCGACGGCTTCGGGAGCGAGGGGCAGGCGATGGCGCCCGTCGAGATCCGGGTCATCGACGAGCCGTCGTCGAGCGCGCACGGCAACGGAGCCGCGCCCGACCCCGAGGCGCAGCTGCTGACGCTGCCGCTCGGCACGAAGAGGCCGGTGCTCGGGCGAGGTCACACGGTGCCCGTGCCGATCATGGCGCACGTGGCGCCGACGATGGAGCTCACCGATCGACCGCGCATGGTGAGCCCGTTCCCGATCGGACAGGGCCGCCCGGCGGCGCGCGGCCTCGCCCAGATGAGCGGCGCGCGCGTCTTGCTGCTCGGCTTCGTCGCCGGCGCGATCCTGATGGCGATCCTCGGCGTCGTGTACTTCTACGTCCTCCGTTAGCAGCTCGGGCCGCAGGCATCGCGTCGGCGGATGTGGCGCGCCCCGGTGCGCACGCAGCGTCGCGCTCAGCCCGCGTAGCCGTGGTAGCCGATCCATTTGGCGAAGTCGGCGATCGGGATCGAGTACGTCTCGGGGAAGTCGCCCCACCTGTCGCGTTCGTCGTCGCCGGACGCGGAGTCGGAGATCACCGCCGCGGCGCCGCCGTCTTCGTACCCGATGACCGTGATGAAATGGTGAGGCGGACCGTCGGCCGGGTAGAACGGGGGGCAGAACGCGAACGGCTCGTCGGAGCCCGGCCCGTAGACGAACGCGACGAGCGGGAAGCCGGCCGTGATGCCGTCGACGACGCGGCGCGCGAGCTCGGCCTGCTCCTCGTCGGTCGGAGGGTCGCTGAGATAGGTCGGCTCGTAGCGATCGGTGTCGAGATAGTGGTCGAGCGCGGCGGCGACGTGGGCGAGATCCCGCACGTCGTCGGGGCAGACCTCGGTGTCGCAGTTGCCGAGGTGGTCCCAGTCCAGGAAGGCGCCGATGTCTGCCTGGGTCGGCGGTGACGCGAGCAGCGCCGAGAGGGCGATCCGGGCCGACGCAGGTCCGCAGAAGTGAGGGTTGTCCTCGCGCTCCCAGGTCGTCGTGAGGATCAACGACCGCGGCGCGGCCGACGCTGCCAGCGGCGGTTTGACGATGTCCAACGACGCGCCGACGTCATCGGATTCTGCGCACGCAGCGGGCGCGGCGGCGAGGAGCAGGCATGCAACGGCGCGGGCGATGATCTTGGAGCGAACGGAGTGCATGAGGGCTCCTGCGGGGGCGCGCGGCGGTCGGGTATCGTCGGGAGCGAGCGTGTCGAGGTCGAGGCGGACGGCGCAGCGCCGATGCACGCTCTAGGCAGGCTCTCTCGGCCGCGCCGCGTCTTCACGCTGGCGAGTCGTCGAGCGCTGCCGTTTTCTCCGGGAACCGCCAAGCAGATGCCGTGCCAACGCGCGACGTTCCTCGTGCAGGGCAGACCTCTGGACCCACCGGCCCCTCCGCCGGTCGTCCGCTGCGCATGTAGGGAAGAGCGGCACCCAGTCGAAGCGCGCCGCTTCCCAGCCTCCCTGGGGGGATCCTCGCGCTCCGCGCCGAGCGCAAGGGGAGGTGCGGTCGAGCCGCGCGCGGTCCGCGGGCCCTACTTCAGCTCTGGCTTTTCCTCTTCCTCTTCCTCTTCCTCTTCATCGTCCTCGTCGTCCTCGTCATCATCCTCGTCGTCGTCGTCGTCCTCGTCGTCGTCCTCCTCGTCGTCGTCGTCGTCGTCGTCCTCGTCGTCGTCGTCCTCGTCGTCCTCGTCGTCGTCCTCGTCCTCGTCCTCCTCCTTTTCTTCTTCCGGCCCGAGGAGGGCGGTGAACGACATCGAGGGGGCGGCGAGCAGGCAGGCTGCGAGGGAACACGCGAGGAGCGGGGGCGCCCACGGCGCGAAGGGATCAACGGCGGTGTCGGCGATCATGAGGAGGGCCTTTCGTTGGATGCGCGGTCGAGGGCGCGCCATGGAACCAAACGCGGCATGCCCTCGCAAGGACCGTGGCGCCAGCACGGACGGCGCGCCGACGATCCGGGCCTCGCGCGGGCGCCGACGCTCGCCTTTCGGGGCCTGCCCTTGCTAGCGTGCGCGCATGCGGAACCCCGTCGCTGCGATCCTCTCGTCGCTGCTCCTCCTCGCTTGCCTCTTCGTCCCGCTCCGATCCGCGTTCGCCGCGGGGACGGCGACGCCATCGACCCGCGAGCCCGTCGAAGAGGACGGCAAGTGGAAGCTCAAGTTCACGATCGGCGTCGGCTCGCCGCCCGCGCTGCCGCACGTGCCCATGCTCTTCGTCTTCACGCAGACCGTGCTCTACGAGCGCTCGCTGACCGACAAGACGGGCGACAAACCGATCACGAACCGCTTGTCGCTCCAGAACCAGCAGCCCATCAACGAGAGCCTCGACGTCGACTTCTCCGACGGCGCCGGCAAGGTGTTCGCGACGACGAAGTTCGACTTCGTCATCCGCCGCGACCGCGGGTTCGAGGCCGGCGAATACGACCTCAAGATCAAGCGCGAGGGCGACGGCGTGCAGATCGGGCAGACGATCAAGCTCACGCTGAAGGGCGACAACCCCGTCGTCGATCGCCGCGCGATGGTGTTCGCCGGCGAGAAGAAGAAGGACAAGTCCGCCGCCGACAAGAAGGACGACAAGAAGGACGACGCGGCCGGCGCGCCCGCGACGCCGCCCGGCGGTGATCCGCCGCCCGACGAGACGCCGGCGCCGCCGCACGTCGAGCCGAAGCAGGGCGGGTGCGGCTGTCGCGTCGACGGCGACGCGCCCGACGGTCACGCGGCGGCGATCGCCGCCGTCGCGCTCGCCGCGGCCTTCGCTGCGCGTCGCAGGCGTCGCGCGGCGGGCGCGGCGGAGGTGCGCTCGTGAGCCGCCTGGTCGTCGGCGCGCTCGTCGTGGCCGCGCTCTCGTGCGTCGCTGGCGCCGCGCTCGCCGAGGAGGACGCCGTCGTCGTCTCCGAGCCGAAGCGCGAGGCGCACGACGAGGTGCCGATCCTCGCGTACACCTACTCCGCGGCCGGCGTGTCCGCGCGCTCGATCGGGGCCGAAGCGTACGGCATCGCGCAGGCGGCGCAGGGTCAGCCGAGCGTCGGCGGCGGCGGCGCGCTCGTCTATGGCTCTCCCGTGAACCACCTCACGCTCGTCGGCGACGCGTCGCGCGACGTCACGGGCCGGTTCGCGCCTTCGTTCGCGGTGATCGTGCGCGCGCTCGGCGCTCCCGGCCGCGACGGCGGCGCGCTCGGCTTCATCGCCAAGTACAAGGTCGAGGGCTTCGCCGGCACCGGCGGCGACGGCGACTTCGAAAGCGAAATGGAGGGCGGCGTGCTCGTCGGGTACAAGTACAAGCGCCTCCACATCGACGTGAACGGCATCGGCGGCGCCGGCCTCAGCGACGAGGGCGAGGTGGACGTCGAAGGCCGCGCCCGCGTCGGCGTCGACCTCGACGCGTACCTGCGCCTCGGCCTCGACGCGCAGGGCCGAATCCGCGCGCACGGCACCGAGACGCTCGTCGGCGGTCGCACCGGCGACTTCGAGAGCGGCCTCCAGCTGCTCGGCGGCTTCAGCCATTTCTACGGCTCGGTCACCGTCGGCCCGTCGACGACCAACATCGCGAACGGCGTCGGCGTCGCCGGGGTCGTCACCTTCGGCGCGACCACGCTGTAGCGGTCAGGCGCGCGTCGGCGGCGGCGGCGCTGAAGGTCGGACCATCGAGCGCGGTGAAATCGGGCACGAGGCCGGCGCCGTCGTCCTTGGCGATCGTGAGGCCCTGCGCCTCGCGACGAGCGCGTACGGGCGATCGCCGATCGCGCCGTCGTCGGGGCCGGTGAGCACGGGGCGGCGATCGCTCGCCGAGCTGGCGACGCTCGGCCCGCGAGCCACGGCGCGTCGGCCACGTCGACCGTGCGGCCGAAGACGCGCAGGACCACGCGGATGAACCAGGCGCCGACCGCGCCGAGGAGCGCCTGTACCGGTCCGAGCCGCTGCTGTCCCGAGCTCAGCGGCGCCGCTCGTCTTGCTCGAGCGCGTAGAGCGCGTTCACGAGCTCCTCGATGCCGTCGCGCGTCGCCGCGCTGACGAGGTGAAGGTCGACCTTCGCGCGCGCGAAGCGCTTCTTCAGCGCCGGGTACGCGCCACGCACGTCGGGCAAATCGGCCTTCGACAGCGCGACGATCTCGGGGCGCTCGGCGAGCTCGGGGCTGTACTTCTTGAGCTCCTTGCGGATCGCGCGGTAGTCGGCGAGCGGCTCGCGGCCCTCGCCCGGGTCGAGCGTGACGAGGTGCAAGAGCGCGCGCGTCCGCTCGACGTGCTGCAAGAAGCGGATGCCGAGGCCGACGCCCTCGCTCGCGCCGGGCACGAGGCCGGGGATGTCGGCGATGACGAAGCTCGTGCCGCCGGTGCGCGGCCCGCCGCCGACCTCGACCATGCCGAGCGAAGGCGTGAGGGTCGTGAACGGGTAGTCGGCGATCTTCGGGCGCGCGGCGCTGACAGCCGCGACGAACGTGCTCTTGCCGACGTTCGGGAAGCCGAGCAGGCCGACGTCGGCCATCACCTTGAGCTCGAGCGAGAGCTCCTTCGTCTCGCCGGGCTCGCCCTTCTCGGCGCGGCGCGGCGCGCGGTCGGTCGCGGTCGCGAAGTGGATGTTGCCGCGGCCGCCGCGGCCGCCCTTCGCGACGACGACGTGCACGCCGTCCTCGGTCACGTCGGCGAGGAGCTCGCCCGTCGCCGCGTCCTTCACCTCGGTGCCGAGCGGCACGCGCGCGACGCGATCCTCGCCGCCGCGGCCGTGGCAGTCGGAGCCCTGGCCGTTCTCGCCGCGGTCGGCCTTGATC
>DASYCF010000582.1:0-2705 GCA_036500365.1 Byssovorax sp. | reverse complement strand
ATCATCCCGCTCTCGGCGCGCTTCACCCGCTCGACCTCGCGCGCCTGCGCCGACGCCGAGAGGTTCTTGTGCACGATGCCGATGCCGCCCGCGCGCGCCATCGTGATGGCGGCGCGCCCCTCGGTCACCGAGTCCATCGCCGCGCTGACGAGCGGCACGTTGAGCGCGAGGTTTCGCGTGAGGCGCGTGCGCACGTCGACCTCGCTCGGCAGGACGTCGCTGTACGCCGGCGCCAGCAGGACGTCGTCGAACGTGAGGCACTCGCGGAGCTTCTCGTCGAGCATGCTCCGATGTAGCGCGGCGAAGCCGAGGTGAAAAGCGCGCCCGGCGGCCGAGCCCGGGTACATTGCGCGCCGCGTGCCGATCCAGCCGCTCGTCCTTTCGTTCGAGGTCGCGACGCTCGCCACGCTGCTGGCCGCGGTCGTCGGCGTCGCCCTCGCCGCATGGATCGCGGACGCGCGGTTTCGCGGGCGCGACGTCGTCGACGCGCTCGTCACGGCGCCGCTCGTGATGCCGCCGACGGTGCTCGGCTACTACCTCCTCGTCGTCCTCGGGCGGCGCTCGCCGATCGGCGCCGCGTTCGAGCACCTCACGGGCGGGTCGATCGTGTTCTCGCGCACGGGCGCCGTCGTCGCCGCGACCGTGGGCGCGCTGCCGCTCGTCGTCCGGTCTGCGCGCGCCGCGCTCGAGGGCGTCGATCCGACCCTGGTGCAGGCCGCGCGCACCCTCGGCGCGACGCCGGCCCGCGCGTTCTTCACCGTGCGCCTGCCGCTCGCCGGGCGCGGCGTCCTCGCCGGCGTGCTGCTCGCGTTCGCGCGGTCGCTCGGCGACTTCGGCGTCACGCTCATGCTCGCCGGCGACATCCCGGGCGAGACGCGCACCGCGTCGCTCGCGATCTACGACGCCATCGAGGCGCACCGCGACGCCGAGGCCGCGGCGCTCGCGATCACGCTGACGATCCTCGCGGTGTGCGTGCTCTACGCCGTCGGCAAGCTCGGCGGCAGGCCGTGAGCGGCGCTGGCCTGTCCGTCGACGTGCGCGTCGAGCGCAAGGACTTCACGCTCGATCTCGCGTTCGACGCCCCGCCCGGCGTGACGGCGATCCTCGGGCCATCGGGCGCGGGCAAGAGCACCGCGCTCGCCGCGATCGTCGGCGTCGCGACGCCGAGCCGCGGCACGATCGCGCTCGACGGCGACGTCTGGTTCGACGCGCGCGCGGGCGTCGACGTCCCGCCCGAGGCGCGCCGCGTCGCGCTCGTGTTCCAGTCGCTCGCGCTGTTTCCGCACCTCGACGCGCTGGCGAACGTCGCGTACGGCATGCGCGGCGGCGAGCCGCGTGAGGCGAGGCGGTCGCGCGCGCGCGCGGCGCTCGAGCGCTTCGGCGTCGGCCACCTCGCCGCGCGGAGGCCCGCGACCTTCTCCGGCGGCGAGGCGCAGCGCGTCGCCATCGCCCGCGCCCTCGCGATCGAGCCGCGCGTCGTGCTCCTCGACGAGCCTTTCTCCGCGCTCGATCCGGAGCTCCGCGCCGCGCTCGCCGCCGACGTGCGCGCGGCCGTCGCCGACCTCGGCGTCCCCGCGCTCCTCGTCACGCATCACCGCGGCGAAGCGCGGGCGCTCGCGACGCGCGCCCTGCGGATCGAGCGCGGGCGCGTCGTCGCGAGCGGCGACGTCGACGACCTCGTGCGCGCGTCCGACGGCGACGACGCCTGAGCGCCGGCTAAGCGGGCTTCGTGTTCTCGAAGAAGATGATGGCGTTGCCGCTCGGGTCGTCGATCGCCATGCTCCGCTCGCCCCAGTCGTGCTCGACGATGCCGGGGCGCGCGTGGCGGTAGCTCTTCGCGAGCAGCTCGCGCTGGTAGGCCGCGAGGTCGCGCGTCTCGAGCTTGATCTTCGCGCCCGGCGTGCCGTCGCCGAAGTGCTCCGAGATCTGGAGCCTGCAGGGCCCGAGCGACACCTGCATGTAGAGCGGCGCGCCTTCGTGGAAGCGGTGCTCCCAGTCGACGGTGAAGCCGAGGAACGAGACGTAGAACTCCTTCGTCTTCTCCTCGTGAAAGCTCCGGAGGATGGGGATCGGCGGCGCCACCACGGGCGCGGCCGCCTTGCTCGACGCGCGACGCTTCGCTGCCATGGCCTCTCGCTACCCGCCATGCTGCGCCCCCGCAAGGCGCGGAGCAGCTCGCCGCGCTGTCGCGGCCGCGCGTCGCGGAATAGCATGCGCGCCCGTGAGCGTTGCGAGCGACACCGTGGCGTCGAACCTGGCACCGACGCGCGCGCTCGCGCTCGCGGCCGCGCTGATCTCGATCGGCGCGGGCTGCGGCGGCGCGAGCGAGGCGCACGACGTCCCCGTGCCCGCGAACGAAGGGCGCGAGACGATCGAGGTCGTGCTCGATCTGCCGCCCGGCGCCGCGTGCGAAGAGACGTTCGAGCTCGCGCTGTACGAAGACCGCGGCGTCGATCTCGTGACGTGGGCGCCCGGCGGGCGCGGCTGCACCGGCCGCGCCGCGCGCGTGCGCTTCCTGCCCGGCCGCGTGTCGCGCGCGGCACTCGTGCAAGAGCTGAAGACCGTGGCGACGAAGGTGGAGGTCCGATGAAGAAGCAGCGCCTCGTGTTGTTCGCGCTCCTCGCGGCGATCGGCTTCGCGCCCGCCGTCGCCGCCACGCGCCGCGCCCTCGCCGACAGCGGCGACGAGGCCGACGAGAGCGGCGA
>DASYCF010000581.1:0-3962 GCA_036500365.1 Byssovorax sp. | reverse complement strand
CGAGGTGCGCCGACGCGGCGGCGTAGCGACCCACGAGGGTCGGATCGACGCGCGACGACGACGAGACGGGCGGCGGCGTCGGCGGCCTCGGGTCCGCAGGCGCGCCGGCCCAGGGCGCGCGCGTCGGCTCGCGCTCGTCGTCGTCGACCGTCACGACGGACGTCGGGTTCTCTGGGGCCTCCGAGCGCGCGCTGCGGCCGGCGGTCGTGGTCGTCTCCTCTTCGACGACGGGCGCGACGACCGGCGGAGGGGCCGGCGCAGCCGCGAAGTCGCGCGTCGGCGGCGGCGGGAACGGCGCGGGAGACGCGGGCCGCGGCGCGCCGCCCGGGCGCGGCGCCGCGGCGACGTTCGGCGACCGCGGCGTGAACGGAGACGCGGCGGGCGGCCGAGGAGGACCCTGCGGCGGCGCAGGGGGAGAGACGCGCGCGCTCCTCGACGACGGCGGCGTCGCGAGCGTCCGCGCGTCGTCGGCGGGCCCCTCGATCACGGCGTCGTAGCGGCGCGCGAGCGGATCACCCTCGCCCCCGGCGGCCGACGTCTCCGCGACGGATCCCGAGCCGGCGAGCGCGCGCTGCACGGCGTCCCAGCGGAGCTTCTTCCCGCCCGGGTCTGCGGCGACGACCAGCGCGCCGAGCTCGCGCGGGTCGCGATCCCCCGCGTCGGCGACGCCGCGGAACGTGAGCACGATGAGCTCCCGATCGCAGTCGATCCACAGCGTGTCGCAGCGGAGCACCACCTCCTCGCCTCGCGACTTGCCAGGCGGCACGAGGAACGCTTGCGGGCGCATCGCGGGCAGCGTCGTCGTGAGCAGCGCGTGCTCGGGGTTCATGTTCTCGAGCTCGATGCGCGTGCCGGCGCGCAGGAGATCGACCTGCTGCTCGACGGGCGCGGCGTTGAAGAACGCGAAGTCGAAGCCGGGGGGCGGCGGGCCCGGCTGCGGGCCGACGCCCGACGACACGCCGAACGCCCAGAAGAGGCCGCCGTCGTCGACGCGGCTCCGGCGCGCGCGCCACGTCGACGCGACCGGGCCGAAGCCGATCATGCCGCCGTCGTCGATCGGCTCGAGGTTCGGTCGCGCCGGCGCGCCGAGCACGGGCATGGCCGCGTCGTCGATGCCGACGGGGTTCTCCGCCGACAGCGGCGCGCGCTCGTAGCGGAGCGGGAGGCGCAGGAACGACTTGGCGCCGCCGAGCCTGAGCCCGCCTCCTTCGGCCGCCTCCCACAGGCGATCGCCCGTGACGCGGACCGACTTCGACAGCGCGTCGCCCACGGTGAGCCGCGCGACGAGCGACACCGTGGGCGCGCGGCCGGGCGCGTAGGCGTGGCCGACGAGAACGACGTCGACGCGCCGCTTGAGGGGCACCTCGTCGGCCGGCGCGAAGAGGCTCGCCATCGGGTGGTCGTCCCAGTGCCGGTCACCGCCGAGCGGCTCTTGACGAGCGGCCACGCGCGCCTCGCCGTTCTGCGTGAACGCGAACGTCGCCTTGACGACCACGCTCAGCGAGCGCTGCTGCGGCTGCGCCTCCCACGCGAGCGTCGAGACGCGGAATGGACAGAGCGACGTGATCTGCACGCGCTGCGCACGTTACTGGATTGTCGCGCGCCGAGGCGAGCCGAGCTGATACCCTCGAGCCATGTCCGACGAGGGCGACGGCGGCGCGGCCCTGGTCCCCGCGCGCGTGGTCGCGCTCGCGTCGGGACGCGCCGTCGAGGTCGAGGCGCGGGGCCAGGCGGACCTCGTTCGCATCCGCAACAAGGACGGCGTGTGCGTCCTCACCGTCGAGCTGACCGACGCCGGCCCGGTCCTCCGCTTCGAGGGCGCCGCGCTCGAGCTCGTCGCGCCGCGCTCGCTCGACGTCGCGTGCGGCGAGCTCCGCATCGAGGCGGCCGGCGCCGCGCGCATCGGCGCAAAATCGGTCGAGATCGAGGCGCGGGCGGGCGACGTCGACGTGCGCGCGAACGACGACGTGCGCATGAACGGCGAGCGCGTCCACCTGAACTCGACGGACCCACCCGCCCCGCTCACGTACGACGAGTACCTCGCGCGGAAGGCCGCACGCGGCGAGCTCCCGCCGAAGGGCTGAGCGTCAGCGCGACTCGTAGACCTTCATCGCGGGGAGCTCGAGCGCGGTCAAGAAGCCGCCCTTGCCGCAGCCCGTGTCGAGGCCGACCGTGCATGGCCCCGCCCAGAGGTCGGTCGGATCCTCGGGCGTGTACGACGACAGCTCGGGCGGCAGGTACTCGGTCGCCGTGTGACCGAAGACGACGAGCTTGCCGCGGTAGTGACGAAAGAACGCCTCGTCGCGGCACCAGAGGAGGGCGACGGGCGCGCGCACCTCCGACGGGTGCATGAAGCCGTTCGGCCCCTGCGGCAGGCCCGCGTGCACGTAGATCGCGTGCGCGTCCTCGTACCAGAAGGGCAGATCGCGCATCCACGCGATCACGTCCTCGGGGTAGAAGTCGCCGTTCAAGAGCGAGGCCACCTCGTCGTCCTTCGGGCCGTCGCCCTCGGTCGGCGCGGCGCCGCCTTGGTAGCTCCGGAGGGTCGCGAGGCAGCCGTTCGCCGCGGGCAGGCTGAACTCGGGCCAGCCGCGGTCGAGCACGCGGAGCCACGCGTCCTCGTGGTTTCCGCGCAGGGCGACGACCTTCGCCTTGGTGCGCTTGCCGAGGGTGCGCACGTACTCGATGACCTCCTTCGGGCGCGGGCCGCGATCGACGTAGTCGCCCACGAACACCACGGTGTCGTCCTCGGCGAAGGTCGGCAGGCGGCCGAGGAGGCGCTGCAGAGAGTCGATGTCGCCGTGGATGTCGCCGATCGCGAAGGTCTTGCCAGCCATCGCGAGCATGTTCGTCGGCCCGCGCGCGCGTCGCAAGGCCGCGTCGAGCGGGTTGCGCTCGCGAGGCGCGCGCGTGTCGTCACGCGACGTTCACGAAGGCGTGCGCAAAATGCTATGTTTTCTTCATGCTTCGTTTTGCCCGCTCGCTCTCGGCGGTGGCCGTCACCACCCTCTTTTGGGCCGGAATCTCGGCCTGTGGCAGCTCCGGCGACGTGGCCGGCGGCTCCGACGGCTCGGGCGGCGTCGGCGGTGAGCGGGGACCGGCGACGAGCACGGGCCCGAGCTCGTCGCGCGCGTCGACCGGCTCGCCCGCGTCGAGCTCCGCGACCGCGACGACGTCGACCGGCGGCGGCGCGACGGGCGGGGCCGGCGGCTCGAGCAGCGCGGCTGGCGGCGGCGGCGGCGACCCGACGCAGGGTCACATCCAGCACGTCATCGTGATCGTCAAAGAGAACCACACGTTCGACAACTACTTCGGCTCGTTCCCCGGCGTCGAGGGGACGACCACGTTCACCGCGCCCGACGGCTCGCAGCAGACGGCGCCCGCCGCCGCCGACATCGTGCGCGACATGTGCCACTCGCACGACTGCGCCCTCGCCGACTGGGACGGCGGGCAGATGACCTGGGGCAGCGACCCCGCCGCCAACCAGAACAACGACTATCAAGCGTGGGCCCAGTACGACGGCACCTCGATCCCCAACTACTGGGCTTACGCGGAGCACTTCACGCTCGCGGATCATTTCTTCGCGAACGTGCTCGGGCCGAGCTTCCCGGGTCACACGTTCGTGCTGGCGGCGCAGGCCGGCTGGGCGACCGACAACCCGGGCGGCGGCTTCATCCCCTCTCCGTACTGGGGCTGTGACGAGTCCTCGGACAACACCGTCGAGGTGCTCGACGACGGCACGTGCACGACCAAAGACGTGGCGCCGTGCTTCGACATCCCCAGCGTGCCGACGGTGCTCCCGCCGGGCGTCTCGTGGAAGTTCTACGGCACCAACTTCTACCTCTTGCCCGAGATTTGGTCGATGTTCGACGCGATCGATCCCATCCGCAACACGCCGCTCTGGAACAACATCGTCGACGCGACCGAGCTCACGACGGACATCCAGAATCACACCCTCCCGA